>JBJKPO010000419.1:0-10063 GCA_046706235.1 Bacillota bacterium
CGGCTGTAAACAGGGAACCAACCACGATTCCGGTAAGGACCATTGTCTCCGGCGTGGCTCCCCGGTAATAAGCCATCAATAAGATAACTCCAGTAGCGACCAGGCTCCATAAAAAAGCTAAACTCGACACCAAATATGGATTATTCATAATGACCGCATCGGAACTGCTGCTTTGCATACTGCCTCCACCTAAAAAAATGATGGCAAAAGCGGCGCCGAAAGCAGCCGCCTGGGAGATGCCCAAAGTAAATGGAGACCCCAGCGGATTTTTTAAAATACTTTGCATGGCCGCCCCTGATACGGCCAAAACAGCTCCAGCCATTACCGCCGCAAGTACCCTGGGAATCCGGATACTCCAAATAATCCGGGCAAATACCTCATCCGGCTCCCCCATCAGGATAGCCAATACTTTCCGAAAAGCAATCCGGCTGGAACCAAGCGTAATACCGATAAAAATGAAAACCGCTAAAAGAGCCAGCGTAATTCCCAAGAATAAAAACCGTTTTCGTAAAAAGGTTTGATATTTGTTTAAAACGCTATCCATTCCGTTACCTTACTTCAATCCGGCGAAATCCGCCATACATCTTCTTCATTTCGGCATATACCCCTTTGCCGACGAATTTGGCATAAATCTCGTCGGCCTTGGTTTCGGGATTGATATCTTTAAACTGTTCCGGATAAAGAACTGTCCCGATATAAAAAGCATTGGCCAACACCGTTTCAAAGTTAGTAGTATACCAATTATAGGGTAGAACCATATATAACTGGCCATTTTTAACCGCTTGCAAGCTTTGGGCCAATACCGAACCAGCGGCCAGATCATTCATGGCCAGATCGTAACTGCCGGTATCGACAAAAATTTTAGCGGGATTCCATTGTATCAATTTTTCTTTTTCAACAAGAATGTGTTCCAAGGAAATTCCGGCGGCAACATTTTGGGCATTGACATATCTAAACGGAGCATACTCCGGCTCCGTCGAAGTGACTCCGTGTGAACCTCGGTAGTTTATTCCACCTATATAAACCGTTTCATTTTTCAGTGCATTTTGGGTCCGATCTCCCAAATTTTTAATTGAGGCTTCAATATAGCCGATGAGCTGCTCGGCTCGCGACTGCCTGTTCAAAACTTTGGCGGTTAGCCGGAGGGCTTCATAAAAGGTATTCCTCTGGTTATCCAGATCGCCATAGTTTAAGACCACTACCGGAATCCCGGTTTTCTGTTGTAAACTGTCCGCGCTGCCTTTGGTGGTATAAGTCCAAAAGATCACTTCCGGCTTTTGGGCTACGATTAATTCGGCGTCGCCGCCATGGATCGGCCCAATGGATGGGAGCTGAGCCAATTCCGGATGAGCCATCATATAAGGCTTGGTAATATCCTTTAATTCGGTGTCTTCCACTCCAGCCACCATTTTAACGGCATCCAGATAAACCAATATCCGTAAAGCGCCGGCTTCAATCCCAACTACTTTTTGAACTTTCACGGGAACCAGGACCTCCCGCCCGGCCATGTCCTTAATTGCAACAGTATTTTTAGTTTTGGCAAAACCCATGGATGATAAACCAACCCCAAGGACAGCCAGGAATAAAAAGGTGAAAACAAGCGCTCTCTTATTGATTATCATTTAAAAAATCCCTCATTTCAGAAAATTATCTTGCCGCATATCGGTTACAATCCCAACCGTCCCGCATTTTCCTTAAATAAATCAATCTGCCGCTGCTTTATCAAACCGGCTTTCCCATTCGGCTTCCTTCTTTTGTATCCCCAGCTTCTCCGCCAACAGCCGCGCTTGTCGCTTTAAAATATCCGGGGTATTGGTCGTCGTAACGGTTACTGTTTTCGACTCCGGATATCCTGAAGCTCCCAACAGTTTTTTCATGAATGGTTCGTAACCGGCATAAACCACCGCCGCTTCGTTTCAAACTGTTGAACCATATCTTCCGCCACGTAATATTCATTATCAATTTCATGAAACAATTCCGTAATGAAAACAAATATCTTCACTATTATCCGCGTTGAAAAGTTTGATTCGGATAACTCAACCAGGGCTTCTCTATGTTGTTGACACATGATTTGCTCTTTTCGTCAATCCGCCGGTTTTTATTTGAGAGCGCCGATAGTTTTGCTACATTTTTAAAAATCGTGTTATTATTTTCGCCATTAAAACCGTGATTCCTTTTTAAACTCAAATTTTTAATAATATTTTTTAGGTCGTTTATTTAGGATGATAATACGAATTTATGATTTTTATCCTGATTAAACGGAACCTATTATATACAAAACCGAAAACCCCGTGAAAAAGGATTTTCGGTTACATTTTTTGATCCTTAAGGTTTTTTATTTACTTGATGACTCTTCACCTTTTTATTGATTTGATTCCAGACCGTTTAGAGTTTCCACCGCCCAATCCAATTCCGCCCGGTAATGGCTTTGATGGTGATTAAAGATAATATTGGCTGTTTTAATGGCTGCTTCGGGAATAAATTGCGAAACCTCATTTTGGTGTTTTTGAATTTCACTGATAATATATTGCAATTTCCCGATATATTCTTTTAAATGCTCAATGATCAAAGCGCAATCCAAAGCGTCTGAAAAATAAAAAACTCCATCGGAAGGGAATTCCGGCTGATAATTGAATTCGAGCAAACCATGCAAGAGGTTTTAAAAAGCAGTTTTTCCTTTGCCGGTTATCGTATAAGTTGTTTTTTCGGGACGGCGCGAATCTTTTTCTAGATTAGCGCTCAATAATCCATCCGCCGCCATTCTTTCCAGATGATAATAAATCGTCGGGAGTTTGATCTGGGTGAAATCCGCCAATTGCTCGGCGATAATTTTCTTGATTTGATAACCATGCTGGGGCCCAAAACGCTGCAATAAACCGAGAATATAAAATGGAATTTTCATAATAAGCCCCTTAAATAGTCAGTCCTGAGTATACTTTAGTCAGTCTTGACTATATTGTCAAGTGTTTTCTCAAAGCGTTATCAATGAGCCATATTGACAACGAGTTACTATTTTCATATAATCAAATTAGCCAATTTAGCTATTAATTCAGTGGATAAGTCTATATAGCGATACAGTAAAGATTCTGGATTATTAGGCTATTTTCATTAATACTAAGACTTTTTTGCCTCCAGTTTAACAAAATAGTCGATTACCGGAGATATTCATTTGATAGTCAACTCAACCGATCTTAAAAACAATCTGGGAAAATATCTGCGCTTATCCGTCAGGGAAGAGATCATCATTACCTCTAACGGTAGAAAAATAGCTAAACTATCCGCTTTTGAGGATGCCGGGGAAGCTATGGTCGATTACGGCCACATCCGGGAACAGGCTCAAATTTACGAGGCTTCGCCACGAAAAGCTTCATATGAAGAATTTCTTGAGTTGACTGGAAATAGCGAGGAACGGTATGAGTATATCGATGGCGAAATCTATCTCTTGGCTTCACCTAAAGTGGTTCATCAAAAAATCCTTGGTGAGCTTCACTTCATTTTTTATAACTGGTTTCAAGGAAAAAAGTGCCGGCCGGTATTTGCGCCGTTCGATATCACCCTGAGACGGAACGCGGAGAATATCAATGTAGTCCAACCCGATTTAATGGTTATCTGCGATCTGGAGGAGAATTTAAACGAGAAAGACTATTATATGGGTATTCCGGCGCTGGTGGTCGAGATTGTCTCCGAAAACACCCGCAGCAAGGATTTTATTAAGAAACTCGATCTCTATATGTCGACCGGGGTAAAAGAATACTGGATCGTTAATCCCCTAAACCGTGAAGTGAGTGTCTATCTGTTTGAAGAAAACAATATCAGTAAAAATACCACCTATAAAAACCATGAGACGGTGATTTCTGATAATTTCGCCGGATTGGAAGTAAGTTTGGAGAAGATCTTTACCTGATACTCGATAATATCAATTCATCCACCATGAAATCAACCGTATGTTCCAGCACTTCCCGTTCCCAGTCCAACTTATTGAAAGTATGGTCGGCGTCTTTAATTTCATGAAGCCTGGCGTGACTGCCGTACGACTCGAGATATTGCCGGGAGACTTGAAGAGGAACAGTTTGGTCAGCGGTTCCGTGGATTAATATGACCGGTTTCTCATAAGTGGCGGCTCTTTGCAAAAGGTCAAGCGTGTCAACGTCATCGATAAAGTTCTTTCCCACCGCCAGGCCGCCGGCATCCTTAAATCCTTTTTCATAAAACGCCTTGATATCGGTCTCCGACATGCCTCTGGTAACGTACTCCTTAATATTGCCCGCCGGCGCCCACAAACATAACGCCCGGATTTCATCCGGGCAGTCCCCGGCCAAAAGACTCGCCACAACGCCACCCATACTTAATCCAACCACTCCGAGCCGTTCCCGGCTGCAAAAATCCAATGATTTGACAAAGTCAAGGATTACCTTGGCATCTTTCAATTCGCCGGTGATGGTCATAGCGGAGAACTCTCCGTCGCTTTCGCCGCTGCCGCCAAAGTCAAACCGCACGCTGGCGATGCCCCTTTTTTCCAACAACCGGGAAAGTTTGACAAAAATAAAATGCGGCTCCATTTTATTTCCGGTAAAACCGTGAAATATCATTACCACGGGTAGTTTAGCGGTAAAGCTGTCGGGCAGATGAAGCATCCCGCGTAATGTTAAGCCCCCGCTTTGTATTTCCACCGCCTTTTGCATGGGAACACCTCCGAAATCCAACCTTTTTGTTATTGAATTGATTATAATTTACCTTATAGGGATAGATCAATATCAGAATACCCTTGACATGAAAAAACTTTTGCGTTAAAATATAAATGAAGTTGATAATCATTTTCAATATCTAAGGAGACTGAAAATGACTCAGGCAATCAATGAAATCGATGTATTAAATGAGTACTTAAAAAAGAAGGATCTCAAGCTGACCGATCAGCGCAACCTCATTCTCGAAGAGTTTTTAAAAACCGAGACTCATTTTACGGTTGAAGAAATTTACGATAAACTAAAACAAATCAATCCCAACATTGGCCTGGCCACTGTTTACCGGACCCTGAAACTCTTTTGCGAATGCGGTTTGGCTAACGAACTCAAATGCAGCGACGGTGTATCCCGGTATGAACACCTTTTCGGCCACAAGCATCACGACCACTTAATCTGCATTGAATGCGGCAAGTTTATCGAAGTCCTGGATCCGGAAATTGAGAAACTGCAAAACCGGCTGGCCCAAAAAAACGATTTTAAAGTATTGCATCATCGCATGGAGCTTTACGGCATTTGCAAAGACTGTTCCAAAGGTTAAAATTTTTTACCAGCCAATTGAAAACGGAATTCAAAATCATTATCTTTTTAAACGCGATTCTTAATTTTTAATTCTATTCACAGAAAAGAGGCGATAATTATGACTAAAGCTCTCAGTCATCTTCCAGTCGGGAAAACAGCCCGGATTCACGAGATCACGACCGATTATGTCACCAAGGAGCGTTTGGAAAGCCTGGGATTAATCCAGGGTGTCGAAATTAAAACCATTCGTAAATCTCCATTGGGAAGCCCGAAAATATACCAATGTTTAAATACGTTAGTGGCATTACGAAACGTAATCGCCGGACAAATCTTGGTGGAGGTGCCCCATGAACACCAATAAGGAACTCAATGTTGTTTTAATCGGCAATCCCAATACCGGCAAGACTTCCCTGTTAAATACCCTGACGGGAATGAGCCAGCATGTCGGCAATTGGCCGGGAAAGACCGTGGAAAAAAAGGAAGGCCGGTTCGAATACCAGGGCCGGACAATTAATATCGTCGATTTACCAGGGACGTATAGCATTGCGCCTTACAGTGAAGAAGAAAAGGTTTCTCATGAATACTTAATGACTCAAAACCCCGATCTCATCATTCAAACCATCGATGTTAACGCCCTGGAACGCAACTTGATGATGACCATAGAATTGCTGGCCTTGGGTAAAAAAATCGTATTAGCATTTAACTTCAACAAAGAAGCCCGAAAGCAAGGCTTTCAAATCGATACGAAAAAAATCAGCGAAGTGCTGCAAGTGCCGATTGTCGAAATTGAAGCCAACAAAGGCGAAAACAAAGCGGAATTGCTGGATGAAGTCCTTCGGACAGCTCAAACCCGATTTAAAATGCCGGACTACATGCCCAAGTTATTAAAGGATAATTATGAAATCCATCATGACGAATCATTGCAATTTTTCCGGGAGAAACTGGGGCCATTTTATTCCACCCAAAAAACGATGGGACGGACCGAAAAAATCGATGCAATTTTACTAAACAAATACACGGCGTTTCCCATTTTTTTGCTGGTCATTTTTCTGATCTTTACAGCTACCTTTACTCTTTCCAACCCCTTGGTGCATATTATCCACTGTTTCTTTGCCTGGTTGAGCGGACTAATCGGTTACCTCCCCCTGCCTGAACTCGTCGCTTCCTTTCTGGCCGAGGGATTTATTGGCGGAGTAGGTTCGGTTCTTTCGTTTTCACCATTAATCTTTATTTTGTTCGTATTAATCGCTTTACTGGAAGACAGCGGCTATTTGGGCCGGACTGTTGTGTTAGTCGATCCGATATTTGAAAAACTGGGGATTTCGGGACGTACTTTTATCCCGATGATTCTGGGCTTTGGTTGCAACGTTCCCGCAATAATGGCGACCCGGACCATTAAAGACCGCCGGGAAAGAAATATCGCCATTTTTATCAATTCATTCATGTCCTGCGGCGCCAGACTCCCGGTTTATCTCATGTTCACCGGGATATTTTTCCCAAAATCCTCGAGCTATGTGGTAATGATGCTCTATCTTTTCGGCGTGGTGATTGCTTTCATCACCAGTTGGATTCTCTCCAAACTGATCAAGAGTAAAGGGCAACACGCCTTAATCATCGAATTGCCGCCTTACCGGCTGCCGACAATTAATAACGTCTTTAAACATGCCTGGTATCATACCAAGGAATTTATGAAAAAGGCCGGGACCATTATTTTCGGCTCGGTATTGGTTATTTGGATATTAGCCAGTTTGCCGGCGGGAGTGGCTTATGGTTCCGAAGTCAGCTTCCTGGGGAGAATCGGGAAATTCATAACACCGCTATTTCAACCGTTGGGATTCGGGTACTGGAGTTTCACCGTCGCCTTGCTTTTTGGGATCGTCGCCAAGGAAACGATTATCGGTACTTTAGGAACACTATACGACGTGGGAGGTCAGTCCTTGTCCGCGTCAATCACCGGACATCTTTCGCCCGCGGCGGGGCTGGCCTTTTTAGTCTTCGTGTTATTATACATTCCTTGTCTCGCGACCATCGCCATCATTCGCAAAGAAACCGGCAGCCTCAAATTTACTTTACTCCAACTGGTGTGTACGGTCATAATCGCCTGGTCAATGTCGTTTCTGGTTTATAATATCGCTTTGATTATTATCTAATCTATTCTGCCCGTGCCGCCAACACTTTCCGCCGCAGAACCGCTTCCCTCCGCCGAATTGACAGATTACTTCCTTGGAACCGCAATACGGGCATTCATAGGTTCCTTCCAAAATCTTTTGATAATTTTCATAGCTCTCCTGCCACTCTTTCTGACAATTTTGACATTTCACCGGACAGATATTGCTGGTGAAATTCCCCCCCTCAATCCGAATCGCCTTACCGTTAATTAAGGCGTCAGCTACTTTTTCCCGGGCAATGGTTAAGATTCTTTGAAAGGTTTGCCGGGATACCTCCATTTTTTCGGCGCAATCTTCTTGTTCCATACCTTCCAGATCTTTCAGCCGGAGCGCTTCCAATTCCTCGATTTTTAAAATACTTTCTTCGATTTCACATTGGGGGATACCGGTCGGAATAAAATAACGAACACCGGGAATAAAAGAAACCTTTCGCCATTTTACGGGTCGAGCCATTATTCCACTTCCATTCGGAATGATCCTGATTTTAAATCCATCTTACCATCAAAAGTTATCTTACTACAAGAGGAACTTATTTTTCGCCGCAACAACTTCCGGGGATACATCCCGCCGGCCGCTCACTTCGCCCACAACATAAAGACTCCTTTTTCTCCGGTACCGATGGAAATTTTCCAACATTTGCCACAGACATCTTTTTTTGAAATTTAGTTCCGCCACAGATCAAACATGGTTCTTCAACCAGGTTTTCGTCGACTTTTTGCAGCAACTCCAATATATTTCCGCATTTAAGACAGACATACTCGTAAATCGGCACAGGTGAGCCTCCTTTGAATATTAGCATTTGCCCATTAACATTTTATTTTAATTATCAGTGCCTGTCAATCCTTATCTTTTCAAATCCCCGAATGTCTTTTCAAATAGCGTTCATTGAAACTTGACTCGAAAACACAATACTGTTATATTTATTTCGGGCATATGATTATAATGGGGAGATGATTTTTTGATCGTATTTGGTCCGGTACCGTCACGACGTTTGGGACGAAGTTTGGGAATCAATAATATTCCCTATAAGAATTGTTCATATTCCTGTTTATATTGCCAATTGGGACCTACCGCCAATTTATATCACCACCGCGGCCCGTTTTATCAGCCGGAACAAATTAACATCGCTGTTCTTACGAAACTGGAACAAGCGTGTAAACACGGTGAAGAAATTGATTTCCTGACTTTTGTCGCCGATGGGGAGCCTACATTGGATAAAAATCTTGGTAAAACAATTAATTTACTGAAAAAAACCGGTGTTAAAATCGCAGTGATCAGCAATGCCTCATTAATCGGAAATGATGATGTCCAAAACGACCTCAACCGCGCCGATTGGGTTTCATTAAAAGTCGATACCGTTATTGAAGAAATATGGCGACGCCTTAATGTCCCCGTTCCCGATCTTCGTTTTAACGATATTTTACGGGGAATCAAAAATTTTTCTAATTCATTCCGTGGATTTTTGGTTACCGAAACCATGCTGGTAAAGAATGTCAATGACCAACCGGACACCCTTAATTTGTTAGCTGATTTTTTAACCGAACTTCAATCGGTTAAAACCTATTTAACCATTCCGATTCGGCCCCCGGCACGCAATTGGGCGACGGCTCCCCAGCCGGAAACACTCACTTTAACCTATCAAATCTTAAATGAACGGTTAAAAAACGTGGAACTGTTAATTGGTAGCGAAGGGGAAAATTTTGCGTTTACCGGCGATGCCATCCAAGATCTATTAAGTATTACCGCGGTACACCCCATGACCGAAGCCGCCGTCCAGGAATTTTTAGATAAATCTCAATCCAGTTGGCAAACCATTCAAGAATTGATTGAACGACAACTGCTCCAAGAAATCTTATTTCAAGGCAAAAAATTTTACCTTCGTAATTGGCATGTCAAGCACTAGTGTCAATAATGCAATTTTAACGTTCAGAAGGAGCAGCTGCGTTTAGACAATCAATCTCTTCTATAATCCTATGTTACAAAATTAAATTATGGGCATATGACAATAACTAAAGGAGAGAGTAAAATGCCATTCAGAGATGGAACCGGTCCGCTTAAACCGGGAGCCGGTTTTCGATGCGGAAGAAGAGGATGTGGAACCGGAATTGGCGGCGAATGCATCTGCCCGAACTGCGGTAAAACAGTCTCTCACCAGCGGGGAGTGCCTTGTTCTTCCTTGACTTGTCCCAAGTGCGGCAGACGAATGACCCGGGGATAACACCGGTTTGTATAAATTTTAAGCCGGACAAATAAACGGCAGGCTCCATTTGACATGTGCTTGCCGTTATATTTTAACGTTCTTATTTTGTTCATAAAATATCAGGCATTGCTTTATCGATAAATAGAATGCCGTCCGATTAACACTCCGCTTCAGTAATTTATCTCCAAATTAATTGCATCTCAGCTTTTTAACGATCATTTCCGCGGCTTTAATCAAAGGATAGACCGTCGGGGCCGAGGTTAATAGCGGATGGGTACCAATCTGGGCCGTTAAAATGGAGTTGACTGTCATCCGGTTCTGAATAATAAATCCCAACAAATTAGTTATTTCTCCCGTGCTGTAAGAACCGGCGACCTCACCGCCGATAATCACCCCGCCGTCCTTGGCGGCAATTAACTTCACCATTTGGGGAC
>JBJKPO010000420.1:0-9306 GCA_046706235.1 Bacillota bacterium
ATCAAGGAAGAAGTTTAGATGTATCCATTACTATTCATTATTAAGAACGGAGTCGGACGAACGAGACGGTAGGCGACTCCGTTCTTTATTATTATTACGATTAATGTTTACCTTAACAACGGGAAAACATTGATGATACTGGTTGTAAAACATTGGAATTAATGCTATAATATAGTCATAAGTATTTTGGAGGTTTTAATGACTAGTATTTCGATTTTAACGGGGTTTGTAGTTGTAAAACATGTCTTCCCCTTTTAAGGTGGAGACACAGGTTTGGATCCGGTTTAGAGTATTTATCAGGGTAAAATGGATTTTATGATCAATTATAAGGAGGTATTTATCATGATTAGTTCGCGAACCGGCTCCCGAGTGTATGTTTGTAAAAAATGTTCCCACAATGCTGATGAGACAGAATTGAAGAAGGACCCTATGAGTAATCGAAAAGTCTGCCCGAATTGCGGGAGTATCAGAATAAAGGCGAAATAAAAAAAGCAGAAAAAAACAAAGCCTCGCGGAAAGCGGGCTTTGTTTTTTTCTTGTGTGCTATTTTTCAGGAAAATAATTTAATAATCAATGTTTTACTTAATTAATTTACTTTTAAGTAAATTTTAGGGATTTATTTTAAATTGCTGTTATATGGTTGATGTGATATAATTAACCTAAATTATTGTTAATTTTAAAAATCAATTGGCGATAATTAAAACCGGTGTGAAAGCCCTTAATTTTTGTAGTACACACCGGTTTTTTACACAATCGAATCCAATAATTAAACTAGCAGAAAGTTAATTAATATAATCATGGAAAATAAAGTAATTGATACCGTTAGAGCGGTTAAGGATATCCTGAATCAACAAACTAATGATACGAATTTTTCATTAAAGAAATTCGCGATTGTTTTTGCCAATCTTAAACATCATCCTAAACTGGTCTTTTGGAGTATAATATTTACCTTGGCCACCAGTGTGGTTACACTTCCAATGCCAATGATCTACAAAGTCATTATCGATAAATATCTCCCAACCAAAGACCTGAGAATGATCCTGATATGGGTTGGCGTCGCCTTTGGAATTTATACTTTAAATCTGGTTTTCAATACAACCTTAAACTATCTATTCGCCACCCTCAACAATAATTTAATGGTATCAATTAAAAAATCATTATTTGACAAGATAATCAGCCTCCCCATAAACTTTTTTACGGCAAACAATTCAGGTTATATCACTTCCAGAATAAATGAGGTCGATAAACTGGATTCGATTTTTTCAATAACTTTATCCTCATTTATGGTATCTTTGCTAACCTTCGTATTTTCATTTATTATCCTAGCCTGTATCAGTTGGAAAATATTAATTATCACCATAATAATATTACCGCTACAATACTTGGTGGTCCGCCGGTTTACCGGCGGCATTCGTAATATTTCCCGGCAGGCAATGGAAAAAAACGCCGCGCTTAATAGCGATATTCAGGAAGTAATGGCGGGCATCAACACCATTAAATCCTTTTCAACCGAGGAGAAGGAACAACAAAGAATCCGCGGCGCGGTTATTACAGCAGCCAAAACATCCGTCCTCCAAAAAATTATTTACTCCCTGTCCAACGATATTATTGGATTTGTTTCTTATATAAGCGGTCTCGTTATTTTCCTCGCATGCATGTATTTGATTGTTAAAAATGAATTCAGTGTCGGTTTATATATAGCGTGTACCCAATACGTCTTCCAAATCCTGATGCCGATTCAATCTTTCGCCTCGGCGGGGGTTATCTTGCAGCCAATGGCCGCCGCTATAAACCGGATTAATGAATACTTTGAAATGCTGGGTGAATCCAGCGTCAAACATCGCCGGCATATCCCGGCAAAAATCCCAGGGAAGATCGAGTTTAAAAAAGTTTCCTTTGCCTATGACGACAATTTAATTTTTCACGGCTTATCTTTCAAGATAAACGCCGGTGATAAGGTAGCCGTTGTGGGCGCCAACGGGTCCGGGAAAACGACTCTGCTTAAGCTGATTTTGCAGTTGCAGTTACCGCATAAGGGTAATATTTTTATGGATAATGTCGACCTTGGAACTTACGATCTATCCAACCTGCGTAAAAAAATCGGATTTGTGTCCCAGGATGTTTTTTTGTTTAACGATACCATTAAAAACAATATCATCTATGGATGTAATCATTATTCGGAAGAGGAACTCATTGAAATTATTAATCAATACGCCCCCTTTATCAATGAATTGCCGGATGGGTTGAATACGCCGGTGGGTGAAAAGGGCGGCAATCTATCGGGCGGCCAAAGACAGTCGATTTCGATATTAAGAACCATCCTGAAACATCCCGATATTTTTATCTTCGATGAAGGTTCGTCCCATTTGGATCAGGCCTCCTATCAAAGATTGATGGGGCTAATCAACAGTTATTTCCATGATAAAACCTGTATTTTTGTAACCCATGATCGTGAGATTTTAAACCTGGTGAATCTTGTCTTGCGCATTGAAAACCAACGGGTAATTATCGCTTTTATAAAGGAGGATTACCGGCAAACGTTATTTTAGTTCAGTTTTTTTTATTTTCGCTAATATGTTGGTGGCCGGTTAGTCAAAAAATTTAAAAAGGAGGGAAAACTATGCCGATAAACGATTTTGAGCTTGATGTTCAAGTGCGAAGTTTCGGGGAACAAAGACATTATAATACCCCAACGACAACCGCCATTACGTGTACTTGTAAACCAACACCACCGCCGACAACGGCCGTTACATGTACCTGTCCACCGCCACCCACAACTTGGATAACCTGCAAATAATTTCAGGGGGCAATTTAAACCTAGATTTGTGTTTATTTAAATAAGCTTACGTAGTCAAAATCAAATTGTAAAACGGCCGCCAACATATTATATAAACTAAACAGATTCGGTAAACATATTTATATTACCAATGTTGCATACTATGATGGAGGAATCGGAAATGCCGGAGGTTGAGATCAACCAAACCAATTCAGCCGCCCGGGGCTTAAATTTGTTTGAGCCTTTGGATTTTTTCATGATGAGGGCGCCAATATTGAATATTGAATTTTTTAAGGAGTTATTTGATGTAAACCAATACTATCAAAACCAACAGCAAGCAAAGGAAAATATAATCGCATTATCCCAAAAAGAGCTTTTTAAGGATATAATCGGCACTACCAGCCCTTCACTTCAATACGCTCTTGAACGATTTGAAACCGATACCGATCCTGGCAAGCGAAAAATAATAAATCAGAGTTTTACCAAGTATTTGATTCGTATGTCTACCAGGCCGACCCCGTTTGGATTACTCGCGGGCTTATCAGCCGGTAAACTTGGTAATAATACCGGGATAAAGCTCAATTCGATTGACTCCCATTTAAAACGGGCCCGTCCCGATATGGAATGGCTAATGGGTGTTATCAATTCACTTGAAAAGCGGGTTGAAGTAGTTGAACAGCTTAAGGTTCACGCCAATACATCGATTTTCTTTTCCGGTAACCGGGTGGAGATTCCCTATATTACCCATTATGGGCAGCAAAAATTAGATGACAAATCCGAAGGCATCTCCATCCGGGCGACCAAAGCGGTGATCGATACTTTAAAGCAAGCTGAGTCGCCAGTGCTTTATGCGGAGTTATTGGACGGACTGATAACGCGGTACCCGGAAACATCGAAAATCAAAATAAAAGACTTTCTTTGGCAGCTCTTTCAAAATGAATTTCTGATTAGCGAACTCAGGCCGCCATTGATGGTTTCCTCGCCTTTCGACTACCTGGTTGAAAAATTATCCGGGATAAACGGATTAGCCTCCGAACTTTCCGAACTAATGGCCATCAACGATTTAATACGGCAATACAACGGTACTAAACCCGGTGAAGGAGTCGCTATTTTTAAATCCTTATCCGGTAAAATGGATCAGGTTTATACGGTCAAACACTCCACCCAAGTTGATTTAAAATTAAATACCGTTGAATTGGTTTTAAACCGCTCGATCGCGGATGAACTGGCCAAGGCCGCCGAATGTTTATGGCGGCTTTCCCCCGAATATGCCAATACCTTTGAATTGAGAAGATATCGGATGGAATTCATCGAGAGATATGGTACTTGCAGGGAAGTTCCGGTATTGGAACTGCTTGACAATGACCGGGGATTGGGCGCCCCGCCGGGTTACTTCTACCCCAAAGGCAGGATGGAAATTTTGGAAAATCCGGCGTCATTATCTGTCCGTAAATTTGAAAACTTTTTACGCAATGAATTGTTAAGGGTCGTTAAAGATCGGGATAGTGAGATTGAAATAACCGAAGAACTTTTGGAAAAGCTGGAGCCGGTGAAGCCCGACCCCAAACTCGCCCCATTATCATTGGAGCTTTATTTTTCAATCGCCGCCTTATCCCAAGCCGCCATCGATAATGGCGATTTTGAAATTATTTTAGCGCCGAATCTGGCATCGGCGGGCGCCGGAAAGACTTTTGGAAGGTTTATCGACCTTCTTGAGCCGGAATTTCGTGAAGCGCTTCACCGGATCGAAAAATTGGAAAAGGAAAGACTCAAGGATTGCGTTTTAGCGGAGATTGTGTATTTGCCCGATAAAGGAAGGAACGCCAACGTCACCATCTCCGAGAATATCAGGGATTACGAAATTGTAATCGGAGCCAATTCTTCGAAACCCGATGCGAAAACATTACCATTATCCGATATACTGGTTGGCGCCGACCGGGATCGTTTTTATTTAAAATCGCAATCGTTGCAAAAAAGGGTGTTGATTACCACCGGGCACATGTTAAACACCCGGGGAGTGCCAAATGTTTACCGCTTCTTAAGGGAAGTATCAGGGGACGGCATTAGGAATTTATCGTGGATTGACTTCGGGTGTTTTTCCAATTCGCCGTTTCTGCCGCAAATCAGGTACGGAAAAGTAATTCTGTCACCGGCCAAATGGGTATTAAGCCTTAATGTTTTACGAGTAAAAAAGGAAGCGCTTAAGAAAGACTTTTACGAACTGATAAACAATTGGCGCACGGAATGGAATGTACCACGCGTCGTAAAACTTACGGAATACGACAACCGAAACTTGTTGGACCTGGAACATCCTTTGCATCTTGAAGTGTTACAAGATGAATTGCTTCATAAAGATGATAACGGTATTTTCGAAATCGTCGCCATGGGGGAAAATCTTGATAAAGTCTGGGTGAAAGGCGAGTCCGGTACATACATTACTGAGTTTGTGCTGCCTTTCATCAGGAACAAGGAAGCTGTTTTAAGCGCCGAAAAAGATGGTCCGGTTAAAAACGATAATCACGATACAAGTCCGGCGGCCCTAATTAAGGATAAAATTCCGGATAGTTTCCGGATTCGTTACCCCGGCAGCGAGTGGCTTTATTTAAAACTATACGGAAACAGCAACCGTGAAGATGAATTGCTCGCTTTCGATCTAAATAACTTTTGGAAGAAAATAAGTAACGACGGGCTGGCCACCTCATTTTTCTTTATTCGTTATCAAGATAATGAACCCCATATCAGGCTGCGTTTCAGAGGAGAGCCGGAACAACTGTCCGCCCGGTTAATGCCTTGCTTAAATCAATGGTTTCTATTTTTAGCGGAGAGTGGGCTATTATCCAAAATCGTCATTGATACTTATGAAAGAGAAGTTGAACGGTACGGAGGGCCGGAGTTGATTGAAACCGCGGAGGAGTTATTTTATTATGACAGTCTGGCCGCGATTAACTTGCTTTTCCTAAAAAGAGCCGGGACCCTTAAAATTGGTTTCGACACTGTTGCGGTAATCAGTATTTTGGATTTGATTGAAAATCTGGGGCTGGTTATGGATGAAGAGCTTGATTGGCTTAATTCGGTTGTCTCCGCCAAGGATTACCTGGATGAGTTCCGGCAAACGCGCCGGCTGCTCATGGAACTGGGCGATTCGTCGAATAATTGGGAAGCGCTCCGCAATCACGAAGGTGGTTCGGATATTTTCAATATCCTGGCGGCGCGGCAAAAAGCTGTTGCCCGTTTTACAGCCAAATTAAAAACTCCGGCGGTAGTATCTAAATTAACAAATACCAAATCCGGCATTATCGAAAGTATTGTTCACCTACATTGCAACCGTTTACTTGGTATAAACCGGGATTACGAAAAAAAGATTATGACCCTTGCCAGGCATACCATAAGCAGTTTATTACTTTATCAAAGAGAACGAAATAAATCATTAAAAAATAAAGAGAGGTTTTAATGAGTAACCAAATGCCGGATATTAATTGGAAATTTTTGGAATCCGATGTTATTACCGATAAAATTATTGCGATTGTTAGAGAAGTTGGCCGCAAATTAGCAAAATCCGCTCAAGTTGGCTTTATTGAGAACTCTACCACCGGTATAATCGATACATCGCTTAATCTTGCCGTTGGCTATCCTGGCCCCGGCATTTTATTTGCGGAATTGTCGTTGAATTTCCCGGATGAATCTTGGTCTAATATAGTTGATACCTACTTCACGATAATCCAGGAATCAATATTGAAAGCTAATTTTAATGAATTGGGGCTTTTTTGCGGGGCCGCCGGAGTTGGAATGCTTGCTTACGTTTTTTTCCATATAAATGAGGAATATGCCGGATTACTGACCCCGGTTCAGAAATTGATAATTAAATCGTTGCCCAAAGAAATTTCATATTATTTTTCAAAGCTTGGAAACGTTGAAGTTCAAGATTACGATGTTATATATGGACCGGCGGGAATCGGAAGATATTTGCTTTTATGCAAGGATGAACCCTTAATTAAACCTTTGTTGGAAGATATACTTGTTTTTTTGGTTAAACTGACTGATGATATTGAGGTTGATGGGAAAACCGTTCCCGGCTGGTATATTTCCAAAACGAATATATTCGACAAAGGAGAATACGCTTCGGATCCCCAAGGCTATTTCGATTGCGGAGTGTCGCATGGAATTGCCGGTCCCCTGGCGTTATTGTCGATATCACTGTTGCAGGGTATTAAAGTCGGGGGGCAAAAAGAAGCGATTCAAAAAATAGCCGGTTGGTTGACTGAATGGTATGATGAAGCGGGTATGTATTGGCCTTGTTTCATCGGTTTCGAAGAATACTTAGACCGCAACCTAATGAATTTGGAGACTCGTGATGCATGGTGTTACGGCGCTCCCGGCGTGGCCAGGGCCTTATGGCTGGCGGGGTGCGCGTTAAACGATGCTGAGCTTCAAAATTTGGCGATACATGCTTTCGATACTCTTTTTACAAGGCCCGAAGCTACTTGGAAAATAGTTTCACCCTCGTTTTGCCATGGATTTTCAGGGTTATTATGCCTGGCCAATTTGATGTACCGGGATACCGGACTGGAACGGTTTGTGAAATACCGGGAACAACTGACAGCCAAAATAATCGATTATTTCAACCCCAGCGCTCCGTTTGGGTTTTATGATTACGAGCAATCGGATCGAGGAATTGCTCCGGTGAACAAAGCAGGGCTGCTTGAGGGGGCCGCCGGGATCGCTCTTACTTTGCTGTCGGTGGTAAAGCCGATAAAGACTAATTGGGATGCGGCGTTTTTGGTAGAGTAAAATTTTTAAAGTCAGTAGACAGTCGACGGGAGTCAGAAATCTAGAGTTGAATTGCTTAGTTGTTATCTTTTCAATAATGGGGTATAATATGAACTATAATGAACCAATAAATAGTTCATGAGGTGATATTTGATGAAATCAATTACAATTCACGATTTAGATGCCTTTTTGGACGCGAAAATAAAGGAACGGGCCAATAAAGAGGGGATTAGTATTAATAAAGCCATTAAAAAGATTCTTGGGGAGGTTTTAATAGATCAAAAAAACATAAAATCCGATCACTCGGATGATTTTAAGGATTTATTTGGGATCTGGTCGGATAATGAGCGACGGGAGTTTTTTGAAAATACCCGACAGTTTGAAACTATTGAACCCGAAGAACGGCAATGAAAAAAATTGTTTTGGATACAAACGCTTATGTAGAACTCTTAAATGGCAACGAACATGTTTTAAACGCACTGGGAAAAGCAGAGAACGTTTATCTCCCAGTGATCGCAATCGGGGAACTGCTTACTGGATTTAAAGGCGGATCTAGGGAGGCCGAAAATCGAAAATTACTGGAGAGGTTTCTCCAAAAGTCAACAGTACAAATACTGGACCTTACAATGGAAACCGCTGAAGTTTTTAGTGAAATTCAAAGTAATTTAAAGAAAACCGGCAATCCTTTGCCGGTTAACGATGTATGGATTGCGGCTGGTGCTGTCGAAACCGGGTCGGTAGTGGTTACATTCGATAGTCATTTTCAAAAAATACCGGCGGTTAGGGTATGGAATATGGATTTTTTGAGTTAAATAGAGGTTCTTATGAAAATCGACTTTTCCGCTTTTGAAAAGGCAATCAAGCAACTCGACAAGAGTCTCGGCTTTCTTCATTCCGAACTTGCTCAAAATAATCCCGATCTTTATGAGCAATTCAGGGCCGCGGTAATTCAGGCTTTTGAATATACCTTTGAATTGGCAATCAAAATGCTGCGGCGCCAATTGGAGCACCAGTATCGGGGCTGAAGCATTTAACTATACTAGACTATCAAGTATTACTATGCAAGCTAATAGTCCTCCGGCATTGCCGGCGAGTTCTCATGCCTTTGACTCAATTGGTGTAGACCCTCATATATTGGTTCCTCCGGCTAGTGTTGATATTTATAAAGCCGCTACCGGCTGAAGCGATTATGCATCAATAATTATTTCACAATAGACAATACTGTCGAAACTAAAAAATAAACAAAAAAGCTTCGCCCGCAAGGCGAAGTTTTTATACTTAGATTGATTTATCAATCTCAATTCATCCTCATAAAAACATCCTCCACCACTACTTGTCTCCGGCAATAAGGGCAAAGCGCCTTGTAAATGTCCTCTCTTTTTAAAGGAATTTTGGAGGGCGTCGGAGGCGCGGTCTGCCTGAGTCCTTGCTTTACTAAAAGCACGGCGGGCAGGGAGTATGCGTATGGACCCAATCGATCGGAGAGCCAGAGCAGCTGGTCCCGGCAGGCGATTACCGCTCCGCAGCCCTCGCAAAAGATTAATTCCTTCTCCATATTCTCAACAACCTCATCCGGGTTGAAGGTGGAAGGGATCATTTCGTTGACCAGGCGGATTCCTTTGCCGGTCATGCATTTCTCCTGGCACTGGCCGCAGGCAATACAATGGGCATATTTAATTATAAATTGGCGCTTGCCGGTTTCACGGGAGTCGGCGAATTCCAAAGCGCCGGCCGGGCAAACCTGAACGCAAGCCCCACACCCG
>JBJKPO010000421.1:0-7817 GCA_046706235.1 Bacillota bacterium
GCTTTAAAACACGTACCCATTGTGAGTGTTTTACTAATAAAAAAAGACCTCGTTAAGAGGTCATTATTTTTAGTGCCAGGGTCATATCTGCGTTAACATCCTTTTGCATTTCGGGAGTAATGTGAGCATATATGTTCCCCGGTGTCCTGATATCCGCCCAACCGCCCCGGACTTGAACATGTTTCATACTCCACCCGCGTTTTATTAGAATTGTAATGCAGGTATGCCTTAAATCATGGTACCTAATCCTGGGTACTTTGGCCTGGTCGATGATTTTATTAAAATGACGGGCTAGAGTTTTTTCATCTACCGGGTTTCCTGTACATCCCGCGAATACTAAACCATTATCATTATATCCGGGGCCGTACGCTAGCTTTTCTGCCGCCCGTTCCGCAAACTCCTTTTCAAATAAGGGAACCATCCACGTTTCTAATTCTAAAACACATTCGCTACTGTCGGTTTTTAAATCTCCATACCTTGCTTTATATCCGTTTTTGCGAACTTTTTGGTAAATTGAAGCGGTTAACGCCCCTAAATCAACATCGCGTTTTCTTAATCCTCTTAACTCCCCTTTGCGTTTCGAATAGAAAATACCAAGCAGGATTAAAAAATAAAAACGATCATGACAGGCGGCTTCAAGAAATCTGACCGCTTCTTCTTGGGTCCATGTTTTTGCCTTATATTTAGGCACTTTCGGAAATTTTACGTATTCAGCCGGGTTATATTTTAAGATCCTTAATTCACATGTATAGACAAAGGATGCTTTAATCAGTATTAAATGATTTTTAACTGTTTTGGGGGATATTTTAATCGGGTTACCATCTTTGTCCTTTTTTTCATCAAGACGCGGCGTATTTAACATTTTAATTTTATACCGTTCAATATGTTGCGCCTCGATCTTTGTTAAAGCTATTTTTGAGATCGGATCCTTTAAAATGTGATTTTGGATGATTGAATTGTAATCCTCGTAGGTCCCTTCGGATATATCGGCTTTGGCCGCTGGGAGATAAGTATTTACAAGAAATTCTCCATATGTTGTATTTGAAGGTTCTACAAATTCCTGCTTGTCCATTTCAGCAACAACTTCATTTAATCGCGCCTCAGCTTTTTTCTTGCCAATAACGGTTTCCTGATAATATTCTCTTTTTCCGGTTTCGAGGTTAATTCCCTTATAGACCGATATCCTCCAAGAATCCGCGCCGCGTTTTTTCATTGAACCGCGCATGTCAACACCCACCTCATTCTTTATTTTTAACTATCTTAAGGAATAAATGGCTTTAGATCGCTTTAGTCTCTTTGACTAATGATTTATTCCGGTGTGCCGCTGACCGGCATTTACTACCGCAAAAGATTTTATCTTCATGCTTGAATGGAAAATATTTCCCACAAACAGGACAAATCTTTTTTCCGTTCTTTACCGTTTGCGTTTCAATCTTCCTGAGTTTTGTTTTCGGTTCTGTTTCCGTTTGCGTTTCAATCATCCTGAACTGGATTTTTGGTTCCGTTTCCGTTTCATCCTTTTCGAATTTCGTTTCGCAAGTTTCGGATTCGGTATTTTTCGTTGCGGTAATTGCCGCCAGCCGTTCTCCTTTGATCTTAATGCAGAAAAGGATCATCAATATTCTTAATAGAAATATCGCTATCCCAAAAGTGAGCACTTTGGCGAATTTTTCATTGATACCGAAATTATCAGCCGTCACTTTAAAGGAGTTAATGGCGCCGGTAAAAATTTTGTCCTGAATCCGCGCCGTTTCCTTATTATCGTTCTCTATCGCATCCCATTGGGCTTGTAGTTCCTTTTTCCGGTCAATTATCGCCTGGCCGTTTTGCCTGATAGTGGTTTTGGCCTCCGCCGCCAAACCGATATTGAGCGCCGCCAACTCGTCCTTAATATCCTTTAATTTATCGCGGTTATCGTTCGTTTGGTCGGCAATCGTCCGGTTGACCTGTTCTTTGATATCGACTTGCACCAAAAAGAAACTGATTGAAGAAGGAACCGCGAAACAGGATTCATATAGACCGAAAATCAGCAGTAAGACAATGGCCGCAATCCGGTGTTTATAAAGCCCTTTTTTCCACCGCCCCCGGCTCCATTCGATAAGCGCTGTAATAAAAACATATTGCGCTCCCATATCCAAACAGATTGCAAAGAGACCGATCCCCAGTTTCACGTCCGTGCCGTCAACCATATCCGTTAAATAGTTAATCAACATATAACAGGAGAATGATAGCAGGATAAGATAAATGAGATTGGTTAACGTCAGGTACGATTTAATTCTTTCCCAAGTATTATTCATCGTTGAACACCTTTTCCGCTGTTAATTTTAAAAGCCTTTTTCCATTATCCGAAAGAGCGCAAACTATTGATTTCCCTCTGACTCTGGTATCAATTAATTTGGCGGATGCCAGTTCATTAATTACTTTTAAGGTTGTTGCATAAGTCAATTGGGATTGTTCGATTAACTTGGCTTTATGCAGTTCGCCTTTATCCAATATTATCAATATCTTTTTTGTTTCGGTAGATAATCCCGTTGCAATTTCCATGATACAATGATCACAAAGCATTAAGACACCTCCTTTTGTCATATACTATATTATATATTATATATGACTTTATATTATATTTCAAGTGACATTTTATCATATTGTTGAACGACTGTAATTACAGTAAAATAGCCTTAAGGCGGGTGACCTAAATGATTAAAGCGACTATGGGAAATATCATAAAAAATTTGCGGGAAGAAAAAAGGCTAACTCAATTAGAATTAGCCGAAAAGATAGCGATTAAGCGCACCAGCGTGATCGCGTATGAAAGCGGCAATCAAGCCCCAACAATTGAAACACTGGTTAAATTTGCCGATTTCTTTGGAGTCAGTCTCGACTATCTCACCGGCCGGACTGCCGACAAGGCGATCCATCAGCTTCCCAAAATCGATAAAGACCGATTTCCCGGATATTCCGAGCCGGAATATAAAATACTCGGTATCATTCAAGCTACCATAGACCAAATTCTAAGCGAAAAGGATGCCAAGGAAACCGTTGACGCCATGGTCCGGATCGCTGACCGGGAACCTCAGGATGAATATAAAATGTTGATGATTATTTTTTCAAAACTGGTAATTGAACAATATCAAAGTGATATGGAAAAAATGAGAAAGAAGATTGAGAATCTGGAGAGTGGGAGAGGGGGCGGCGATTAACCCGTTCTACACGCCACTATATTCGCTATTATTTATTGTCCGGCACTTTACTTGCGATACTATGATCTCTACATATTAGTGACTGTCCTTAAAGACAAAAAAGCTTGCATTGCTACAGTGTCTTGATTTTTCTAGTGGGCCTGAAGGAAATCGAACCCCTGACATCTTGAATGCCATTCAATACGTAAGGTCTCGGATTTCCTTGGTCATAATCCTGGTTTTCGGGGTTAATTAATTTTCTGGTTGAGGCGAAGGGTTGGTAAATAAATAAAAATATTGAGGATGTTCCTTGCTACACTGAAGGACTCAGAAGAATTATCTAAGCATCATAAAAGGTAATAATAAGAAAATGACAAAGTCCGCGCGACGTAGCACAAAACTATTTTTTTAGAAACCAATTGATAGCCTTATAAATGGCGTTAACCAGATCTAACTGATGAATCGATTCACTCTCGAATATAACTGCTGATTTGTTTCGATCAAAACCAAAACAAGTTGTTTTATCATTAATTGCCGGGAGTAAAGGGTACTGCTCCCGTAAGTGATTCCATTGATTATACCAATTTACCCCTCTTCTTTTATAGGGTTTACGCCTACTATGTTTCCAGAATAATAAAAATGGAGAACAAATTAAAAAGATAAGTTGTCCAATCACCGGTACACTCTTTATAGCGGATAGATACCATTCCCTTTTTAAAATGATTGGTCTTGGAATAAAAATTGTCTTATCGATATATAGTTCCAACCCTAATATATGTTCAATTTCCCATTGTACTCCAGGTGTATATTCAAGAATTATGACGATCAAACGACTCCGCTCTAATAAATTATTTACCTCATCCTGCCATGAAGTATTGATAACATATAAACGGGAGGCTCCTAATGGTTGAATCTTCTCTCCCGGTTTCCCGATAGCAATTACTGGGCCAATAATTTTAAGTTGGGTATGGAGAGCTGTCTCCAAATTGTAAAAAGAAATTTTGCCTTTTTGAAAAGGTATTATTCGAGTGTTGTCAATTTTAAACGGCCTCAATAGCAATACCGGTGAGCGATTATCTTCCATCAAGATTTCCTGGGCAAGTGGTTGTAACTTTCGCCCTAAAATAACAACTATATAAGATATAAATGATGAAAGACAGAGCGCTATGATGCAAATAATATCAAGAATGGTTTTTTGGTTAGCACTTAATTTAAAAAAAGAAGTCCATAACCAATCTCTATCATCCGGAAACCGAAAATATAATATTGAATACAATAAACTGGGTACCCCAATAATAAAAAATCCGACAACTCCCAAAAAAATCTGCAAACGCTGTAACCCTTTTTTATGATTCATAGTTCACCTCCCTATCGAATGATAAATATCAGATTTAAATACCCTGAAGAGTTCAAGAAAAACACATAATGACCGGAATTTTAGATCATTTTGCGTTTATATATTTGGTGCCGAAGGCCAGATTATCAAAGTTGAATGTTAGGATGTGTTTTCCATTTTCAAAAAGCGCCATCTAGCTCGGCCTTTCTAAAATTTGTATGTTGGTTAGTACATAGAATAATAAACAAAATCGGTCAATCCATTAGCAATCCATTAGCAAAAATTAGCAGGAAAAACTCATATAAGAACTCGCTTTCACCCTGGTTTTTCCGGGGTGATTTAATTTTTCTGGTCACTACGTTAATCTGTTGTAAGTCGATGCTGTCATAGCGCCCATTTCAGCCTCGAACTACTACCGGAATTTTTTTTCAATAATTCGCCCGCTCATCGGTAAAGCCGAACGAACTACCAACTGCCTACGGGAGGAACACGAGGCGGAAGCCGATCCGGCAGTTGCGACTGAATGGATAGTCACTGTCGCGGTCAGCGGAACGGCAGCCCAGGGCATCACTGCTGCAGCAGCCCCCACGCATAACACGGCACGAACCTCTTTTCGGGCCGTGCGGATTATCGGTAATTCCTTGCCGCTTACATTCTTCGTAATATGTATATCCATATCTATCCCGGCACCATTCCCTAACATTACCATGCATATCGTAAAGCTCCCACCCATTAGGTGGATACTGGCCGACCGGAGTTGTATCGCCGATATACCTGCTTTTCGGATGGTTTTGATAGATGTCGAATCCGTTATAATTTGCCTGGTCAATAGCCAGATTCGCGCCTGTATAAAACGGGGTGGTTGTGCCGGCTCGGCAGGCGTATTCCCATTCAGCTTCGGTGGGCAAGCGGAAAGCTTGGCCCGTTTTTTTACTGAGCCATTCACAGTAGGCCGATGCGTCATTCCAGCTCACATGAATCACCGGATGTTGTTTGTCGTGCTGTAAGTCACCCCTTGTATCATAGCGCCAGTTTATCCCTGATTTTTTACTCGAATGACTACCATTCCATATAAAGCTTCCATTTCCTGTATCGGCTTCGGTTCGAAAATCCGTTTCCCGGATAAAAGTCTCGAACTGTGCTATGGTAACAGGATATTTTGCCATACACAAATTGCCGACCATAACCGGATGTTGTGTTTCATCTTTGCTTCCTGGTTCGTTTTCAGGGCTGCCCATCAAATATGTCCCACCTTTAATAAAAACAAAACCATCGGGTATATGTATTTTTTGATTGGGCTTATTGTCTACTGGAGCAGATTTATTGATAGGTAAATTTGATTGACCGGTAACCGGTTTTTCTTTATGAGAATTTCTAATAAAAACATCTTGAGTCGCGGCCTGCTCTCCCTTTTCCAGACACTCATCGGGTAATGCCCTCAGCATTTTCGTCAAATATTCGTCTTTGGACAATTTCCATTTAATGATAGCCTGAAATCGACTAATGCGTAGCTCCAAGCCATCTGGTAAGGGTATATCCTCCTGATGGATAGCCAAAAAAGGTTTATTTTTATTACGTGCGAAATTGATCTCATCAATCACATTGGAAGATTGGATAGCACCCCGTGAAATAAATACGATAAATATGGCACAATCGGCAATGGCCTGTGCAATCACATCGGGCCATTTACTGCCGGGGTCAATACCTTCATCATACCAGATTCGATATCCCCGTTCATAAAGCACTTTGATCTCTGGGTACACCCGTTCACCATCAACATGCGCGTAACTGACAAAAATGTATGGCTCCTTTCCGGTATAGGCTGTGAATGGTATTGGCAAACTTATATTTGACATGGAGTCTCTCCTTAAAAAATAGTCAGGGTATATCGGTTGTATTAATAGCTTGGTGGTCTTATCCATTGTGACCTAAATAATTAACTCTATCTGAAAGGGAATTTGTCAAGCTTAGTAGGTTTTAAACTAACCGCAAGAAATTTATCATTCATGCGGTTTTGTCCTTACCACGACATCTTTAATGCATCGAATAATGGGCAATTCACCTTACAGAGCTAGGGTTATAGGCCTTCACATCGCGCTCATTCCGTTCCAACAACTTGCACGCTCATCGGTAAAGCCAAACGAACTGCCGCCTAACTATGGGGCGAACACCAGGCGGAAGCCTATAAAATTAAACCGGCTAGAAGGACTGAATTAGTCGCGATAGGCGGAGCGGCAATTCTGGGCATAGCCGTTCCAACTCCCACCACGTAAAACACGGGCAGAACCTTTTTCCGGACCTTGTAGATTATCAACTATTCCTTGCCAATAACATGTATTGTAATATTTTTCTCCATACCAATCCATACACCAGTCATAAACATTGCCGTGCATATCATAAAGCTCCCACCCATTCGGAGGATAACTGCCGACCGGAGTCGTATTACCGATATAATTAACTTTGGGATTATTTTGATAAGGGTAATGGCCGATTGATGTTTGACATGGAGTCTCACTTTAAAAATTTATTATACCTTCTCGAATGTATTAATAATGAAGTTATAAAAATCAATTATTTTCATATCAAATAGCTCCAAGGCAATAATACCATTTCGCTGGAAAAAACAAAAAACCTTCTGTATAGAAGGCAATAAAAAGATAATATTTAAAACAACAATCAATTCGTATTATTGATCTCCAATCCACCCCTTCACCCTCGCCCCATCCTTCAATCCCTGCCGATATATCAACCTCGGCAACAACATCTCCAGCTTCCCGACAACCTCCGACAACCTTTCATTCACTATTTCTTTTTTTGCCGGCTCTGGAAGTACCCGCAAGAGTTCCTCAAAGCATTTTTTGAGCTCCACTTGCAAATTTTGATATTCCGCATTATGACTGATAATTTTATAATGGATCTCATTGCAACGTTCCATTATCAGGTAGTTAAAATACTCCTCTAAATCAACCATCTCATCGGATTCAGTGATTTCAAATTCGAAGTCGGCCATTGGGGAGAACCTCCTTATATTTTGATAATGTTGTGATTGAGAAAGCCGGTACAGATAATACGGGATTTTTTAATTCTGTTGATTCCGTTGATCTCTTTTCTGACATTGAGGGTGATGATGCCGAACTTCTCCGTCGGTTCGGATTTGAGATCGAGGATGAATTCGAGGGTAGCAAAGGCCACCGGGCAGATTATCCGGAAGCCTTCCAGATAATAGTGGCGGCGTTTGGTTCGAACTTGTTTGAGGGTGTAGATGTTGATGTCAGTGATAGGCATTATAATAACCAACCTTT
>JBJKPO010000422.1:0-1657 GCA_046706235.1 Bacillota bacterium
CTTTTGGGCCGACCGGAACCATGATCGGTTTATTTTCACTAACCGCCTCCAACCCCCGGGTTAAACCGTCGGTGGAATTCAAGGAAACGCAACGGACTTGACTGTTTCCCAGTTGATGCATTACTTCGGCAACTACCGTGCGCTCCGTATTTTCGATGTCAAATTTAATAGTAATTGCTGTATTAATATCCGGTATTTCTTCCGGTAAGAATTCAATATCCAAAACGGGTCCGATAATCTGAACAATGTGACCAATCGCCATAATCCATCCCCCTGTCGTTATTGCTTAACACATACATGATTTCCTACCCCTTCAACGCTTCCGCGCCACCCACGATCTCGGCGATCTCTTTCGTAATTTGGCTTTGCCGTATCCGGTTATATTGTAGTTGATATTTACTAATAAGTTCATTGGCATTATCGGTTGCCGACGACATCGCCGACATTCTAGCACCCAGTTCTCCAACCTCGGTTTCCAAAAAAGCCCGAAAAATCTCCGTTTGAATGTACCTGGGAAAAATCCCCTCTAAAATTTCCGGCAATCCCGGTTCAAAAATAAAGAGGCCGTGATCTTCCTTTTTTTTAGCTTTCGAAGGATCAATCGGTAATAATTGAAACGCGCGCGGTCTTTGCGACATAGCCGAATAATACTTCGGGTAATAAAGGTAGATTTGATCGAACTTCCCATCCAGATAAAGCTGAATCAGCTCCTGGGAAATACTATGCATCACACTGAAAGGCACCCCGGCCACCATACCGGTAAACTTTTTATATACCGGAATTCGGCGCATTTGAAACCGGTGAACTCCTTTATTCCCAATCAAATAATAAGCTACCTCAGCTTTACCGTCAAATTTCCGGGCGAATTGAACCGCTCCATCGGCTACTTTTTGATGAAATCCTCCCGCCAAGCCCCGGTCGCCGGTAAATACCAGAATTAAAACTCGCCGGACCTTATCATGGTGATGTAATAACGGGTTATCGGACCAGTTAGTCAACGCGGCCAAGTCCAAGGTAACCTCAGCGATTTTACGGGCATAAGGCCGGGCTGATTCCAGCCGGGTCTGAGCTCTTTTCAAACGGGCGGCCGCCACCATCTTCATCGCTTTGGTAATTTGTTGGATATTCCGTATGGTTTTAATTTTAAGTTTGATATCACGAATTGAAGCCATTGTATCCCTACTTTACACTTCCCAAGTTAATATACTACTCAGTTGTTTTATTAACTTTAAACCGTTCTTTGAATTTCTGGATTAAACCGGTAAGTTGTTCGGTTAATTCCTTGTCAAATGACTTGGTTTCTTCCAAACGTTGATAAAAAACCGTTCCCTCAACCTTCATAAATTGAAGGAACTCCTTCTCAAAGCGACGGATTTCGCCGATCTGTAAATCATCTAGATAACCGTTGGTTACGGTATATATTAAAACAATTTGTTCATAAATGGTAAGAGGTTTATACTGTTCCTGCTTCAACAACTCCACCACCCGGTAACCCCGGTTTAGACGGGCCTGGGTGGCTTTATCCAAATCAGCTCCCCCGAATTGAGCAAAAGCTTCCAACTCCCGAAATTGAGCCAAATCCAACCGCAAACGCCCGGCGACTTGTTTCATGGCTTTAATTTGAGCGTTACCTCCCACCCGGGATACCGATACTCCA
>JBJKPO010000423.1:0-6611 GCA_046706235.1 Bacillota bacterium
AATCCAGGCCCAATCATAATAATCAACGCAGATTTCCCTACTCCACAGGGACCCGCGAATACACAAATTTTCCCAATAAGGGCTTGATGTAACTTTCGTTTACCTAAATGGGTGATTACACTGGTTCCTAAAACACGGTAACCATAATTACGGTAGGTATTTTCCAATTTAAGCGATTCGCTTTTTCCAACCAAATCCGTTTTATTAAAGACCACCAAAAAAGGTATCCCGCTTGATTCAGCTAAAACTAAAAACTTGGTAATTAAATAATCGTTAGGATCCGGATTACGGTACGCGAATACCAGGATAATCAGATCTACATTTGCAATATAAGGTCGCTTGATTTCAGTATCGCGGGGTGTAATATCGGTAATGACGGTATGTCCATCAACCGTTGTAAACTCAACCTTATCGCCAACCAGGATTCCTTCCCGGCCTAACTTCAATTTGCCCCGGATTGAACATTCAAACTGTTCGCACTCTCTATTATTATTATTTGAATCATCAAGCGGATTTACATAATAAAAACCACCTATTGCCCGAACTACTCTTCCAATTGGCAAAACTGAATCCTCCGTAACATTAATTCCGGCTTGGTCCGGTACTCACATAAAAGGTCATTGCCGTTCCTTGAGGAACCGATATCGACGGCGGAGGATCTTGATCGGTAATGGTTCCTTCGGGATAAATATCGTCCGGCGCGGAAACGGCTCTATTATAAGAGAGTCCTAAAATGTTTAATTCCGCTCTAACATCGGTTAATGTTCTTCCAATAAAGTTCGGAACCTGGATTAGATTCCCGGAAACAATATGGTTGATCGTGATTGTAACACTAGCTCCTCGTTGAATTTGGGCATTTTTTTCCGGAAGTTGTTTGATGACGGTTCCGTCGATTTGATTTGGATTACTGTCGGTTAGCTTTTCCCCGAGTTTCAACCCTACCTCTTCCAGGGCCAATTCCGCCTCAATTTCAGTCTTGCCGGTCAAGTCGGGAATCCTTACCATCTCGGGTCCTTTGCTGATGATAACCTCAACTTCGCTATCGCTCCGTTTTTTTTGGCCCGGGGCCGGCCGCTGGGATATCACCACTCCAATCGAAAAATCGGGATTATATAGGGTATTAATTACTTTGATCCGTAAATGATCCCGCTTAAGGATTCCCCTGGCGGCGGTTAACTCTTTCCCCACTAGATTTGGAACGATTACTTCGGGCCGTGGCCGGGAAAATAGATTCAATGCAAATAAAGTCAAAACAACTAATATAATCAAGGAGGCTCCCAAAGAACCCATCGTCCAAAGCAACCATTTGCCTTTATGGTTTGACATCGATTCCGCTTTATTGTTTCGAGGCCTCCAAATACGGGTGGGATAATTGGAGTCATCGTAATCTACATTTTTATTGTGTTGTAATTTCCTTTGAACCTGATCGATACTTTTAAGTACCGCAAGAGCTGATGGGTATCGGTCCGCCAGGTTCTTCGCGGTGGCCTGTTTGATAATATTATCGACATCCACCGGAACTTCCGGCCGGATATGATGTACCGGAGTAATTCTTTCTTGCAAATGTTGAAAAGCGATTGAAATTGGCGTATCTCCCCGAAACGGAACCACTCCGGTTAATAACTCGTACAATACGCAACCCAGGGAATATAAATCGGATTGAGGCCCTACCGCTTCTCCTTTGGCTTGTTCCGGTGATAAATATTGAACGGAACCGATAACTTCACCGGCTTGAGTTAACGAACCGGCGCTCATCGCCCGGGCAATCCCAAAATCGGTTACTTTAATACGTCCGTCCGGAGTTACTAAAATATTATGAGGTTTAATATCCCGGTGAATAATATTCCGTTGATGGGCGTGATTTAATGCTTCCGCAATTTGACGGGTTATATTCAAAGCCTGTTCCACCGGAAGCGGCGCTTCTTGTTTGATAATATCCTTTAGAGTGGTCCCGGGAATATACTCCATTACAATGTAATCCAGTCCTTCATCCTGGCCGACATCATAAATGCTTACGACATTGGGGTGAGATAAGCTTGCGGCCGAACGGGCCTCACGGCGAAATCGCTCCACGAATTCGGCATCGCTGGCAAACTGGGGCCGGAGAATTTTGATGGCGACTGTCCGGCATAATACGAAACACTCCGCTTTATAAACCAGCGCCATCCCGCCCTCACCGATTAATTCCAATAAACGATAACGGTTTCCTAAGATTTTGCCAATCACCATTTCACCCCAGTTCTACGGCAAAAAAACAATATATCCGGCGTATATTGCAAAATCTATAATCCATACTGTTTTTCGCCATTATGGGATCGAAATCCTGCTATATTTCGATTAAAATCACCGTAATATTATCGGTTCCCCCCAAATCATTGGCAAGTAAAATCAACCGTTCGACAATGTCTTGGGGTTCCGCCTTTTGACAAAGCTCAGCCGCAATTTTCTTATCATCAAGCACTTCAGTTAACCCATCGCTGCATAATAAAAACTTATCGCCACTAAGCGCCGGAACCTTACTCGTCTCAATATCAAAAATCTCTTTGGCTCCTAAAGCACGTGTCAATATATTGCGCTGAGGATGGTTTCTGGCTTCGGCCTCCGTTAAACTGCCGTTTCTCACCAACTCAGCCACCAATGAATGATCGTCGGTAAGTTGAATTAATGAACCATTTGTATAATGATAAATACGGCTATCTCCGATATGAGTAAAATAGGCATAATTCTCAGTTAAATATAAAATGGCAATGGTAGTTCCCATCCCGAACTGTTCGGGATTTTGGGCTACCGCATTTAATATTGCTTGGTTGGCTTGATTAACCGCTTCGTTGAAGCCGCGTTCAAGGGAAGTTATGGTAAGATCCATGCCCAAAACAGTCTGCACGGCTATCGCACTGGCAATTTCACCGGCACTATGTCCCCCCATGCCGTCCGCCAGGACAAATAAATTGTCATGGTAACCGTAAGCATCTTCGTTTTGTTCCCGGACCTTTCCCTGATCGGTTTTAGCGCCGATTCGCATTTAATTCACCCCTTGCCGGTGAACATTAGTAATTCTTTTTCCTTGAAGTTGGCCGCAAGCGGCGGATAAAGACGAACCCCGTTCTTTGCGAACAGTGGTTTCAATATGAGCCTGATTTAACAAAGCAGCGAACTCCCGGGTCCTTTTAACTCCAGAACGCTTGAATTGAGAGCCGGAAATTAAATTTAACGGTATTAAATTGATATGATACAACGCCCTGGAACGTTCTCCTAATTCATTAAACATTTCAATCAATTTTTGGAGATCAGAATTTCGATCATTTACATCTTTGATTAAAGTATTCTCAAAAGTCACTCGCCGGCCGGTTGTGGCGGTATATTGACGGCATGCTTTGAACAACTCTTTCAAGGGATAGATACGGTTTATCGGTACTAACCGGTTACGTAATTCATTATCGGCTGAATGTAACGATATCGCCAGGTTTACTTGAAAAGGCTCGCCCGCCAACTGATAGATCTTTGGAATAATACCACAAGTAGAGATAGTTATATGTCTTGCGCCAATACTTAATCCGTCCGGATCATTAAATATCTTAACGGCTTTCATTACCGCGTCATAATTAGCCAGCGGTTCCCCTTGACCCATGGCCACCAGGTTATTAATATTTGTTCCGGTAATTCGGCCAATTGATAGAACTTGATCGGTGATTTCTCCTACCGTAAGATTTCGAACCAACCCATTTTGGCCGGTAGCGCAAAATATACAACCCATGCCGCAGCCCACTTGAGTGGAGAAACAAATCGTATTTCGCCCGGGTTCCGGTAAAAAAACACTTTCCACACTCCGGCGGTCGGCTAATTCAAACAAAAATTTGACGGTATGATCATTCGATTCAGTCCGGTCAAGTATGGAAAGGCATCCTAAAGAAATTTCCCGCCCGGCAAAGAATTGGCGTAGATTTTTAGGCAAGTCGGTCATCTCTTCCCAGTTGCAAACCTTCTTTTGATATAACCAGGAAAAGATTTGGGCGGCCCGGAATTTCGGTAGATGAAGCGCCTGAATATAATTTTGCAGTTCATCCAAAGTTAAATCCTTAATATTCAAACATAATTCCTCAATAGTTATTGAAATCCCCGGATAAAAATAAATCCCTTTTAGTAGGATTGTAACTTAATCAATCGATTATCACGATTCGTTAAGAAGCGTTCGCCGCTAATTTTAACCTTTCCTAAATCGTTTCAGGAAATTTATTTTTTATCCCATATAAAAACACATCAATTAAACGAAATCGGTATTATCCCTAATTTCAGAAGTCAGAATAAAAGCCACCGAATAAAATTCTCACTTCTCGCTTATACCACCTTAGATTCCAACCGTAATTTATCGGCAATTTTCGCGATAAAAAAAGCGGTAGTCGGAAATCTGCCTTTTTGATTGTCAATGCCGAAAAACTCATCGATAAATTCGGAGTTGCCTCTTTCCCAACCAACTTCAATGGTATGACGGATGGCGGATTCCACCCCGCTTGGTGTTGAATGATATTTGGCGGCAATTCGCGGATAAAGGTTTTTGGTAATATTCCCCAAAACATGAGCCTCTTGAACCGCAATCAAAATTGCTTCCCGTAAATAAGAATAACCTCGAAAATGGGCCGGTATTCCCATTTCATGGAATAAACGGCTCACCTCAAGTTCAAGTTGACTCACGGTTTTTTCACGGCGGGGCCCATTATTCGCGGAATTAGTAGTATATGTATATGGTTCTTCCATTGTTTTGTTAACTTTACGGGTTGTAGTCCGGCCGGTTACAAATTGCCGGATCCTTTCAAACAGTGTCGGCGCATCAAAAGGTTTTACCATATAATAAGTTGCGCCGAGACTAATTATCCGTTGAATCATGGACTCTTGTTCAAAAGCGGTTAAAACAATAACTATCGGGCGTTCCGGGAACTCGGCCAACCTTTCCAAAACACCGATGCCATCCAAATACGGCATTGTAATGTCTAAAATGAGCACATCGGGTTTATATTTATCAATTACCTGGAGGGCTTCAATGCCATCGTAGGCGGTCCCGATTAGTTCCATATCTTCTTGCAGACCAATAAGCTCGGCTAATGTATCACATAGTTCCCGGTTATTATCAGCGATCATAATTTTAATTTTGTCCATATGCCCCCTCCTTATACCAATTTGCACTGAAATTTAAAAGATAATGATTTCAAAATGCAAAATAAATGAAAATCAATAACCCTAACTCTGGAAGAAGCCAGAGCCATAATAAGAGTCCTATCGATCATCGATAGATTTCTTTTTTAAATAAATTTTTAAAAACGTACAGTCGACGGTTTAGGGACTAATATCTACCCTTAAGGGGCCTAGTTTGATTTTCATAATTAAAAACAAATAAATAATTTCGACAGGAGATGGTTAATTCCTCTTTACACAAATATAGTCTGGAAGTGGGGAAATGCCGTAAGGTCGTTTAATAAGGAGATAAAAAAAATAAATTAACACCAAACTAACTAATCTAATCAACCAATTATCCGACTGCTTGGATATGGAACCGCCGGTATTTTTCCCCTAAAATCTCCATTAAAATAATTTCTTTCCAATTCGGACGGTTCCGGGTAAGAATACCTACTTGCTTAAATCCAATTTTGGTATAACACCGGATCGCCCGATGGTTAAAACGATATACTCGCAAATAAATCCGCCTAAAATTTCGGCTAATGAATAAATTACCCAATATCAACCGTAATGCTTCACTGCCATATCCTTTATCCCAATATTCCTTAACCCCAATCCGGATTCGCAGCTCCGCTTCACGCTTACTCCAACATATATGATCGAGTTCGAGATCTCCAATAACCCGGCCCTCAATGGTTTGAATTACAAATATCCGGTAATTGGAATCGGGTATATTCTCATGATACCACTTTATTAAATCCGCAAGATTACCGGGAAGATCGCAATCAACAAAAAATTGCACTTCGGGATCGCGATTCCAAATTACCATTTCCTGCAAATCAATAATTGCTATACTTCTAAGACAAATTCTTTCGCCGACTAATTCCATGGTCCCTCTCCTGTTAATTGTATTTAAAATCATTGAGAGTACCCGGTATTAGTTCTTGTTTCCCCAAGGATTACCTTTATGAAATTATAACCAAGCCTTTCGGCTTATTGGAAGCGGATAAAAGTTCCCCCGCTGGATGACATAATTGAAGTTTAGAAGAGTGAAGTTTGAAGAGTAAAATTTTTAATTAAATGATTAGCTTAACCTGCTTTTTTATTTTACTCTTTACTCTTTATACTTTACTCTTTTAATTCATCTCCCTATATATTCTTTTTATACTAGTTGTTAAACCGTTCTCATTAATCGTCAATAGCACCGCGTTAAATTGGATTGGCCCGGAAGCCAATTCAAATTTGACCGGGCGTTTGGTTAAAAATTTAGTAATCACTAATTGCGGATCAATTCCCAGAACTGAATTCTTTGGACCGGTCATCCCAGCATCAGTAATATAGGCGGTTCCTTTGGGAAGGATCCGTTCATCCGCAGTGGCGATATGGGTATGAGTTCCGATCACGGCCGATACCCGACCGTCTAAATACCATCCTAAAGCGAC
>JBJKPO010000424.1:0-3520 GCA_046706235.1 Bacillota bacterium
TTTCACCGTCACGGATCACTTCCGGTATTCCGCCCACGGTGGTTGCGATAATCGGTTTCCCGTGACCCATGCCTTCTATCAAAACCAGGGGATGGGCCTCACACAGCGACGGAATGACCAAAATATCAAAGTAATGCAGATAGTCGTGTACATTGGACTGATATCCGGCAAAGGCCACCCGATCCGCGATTTGCATTGCGGCGGCCTGTTCTTTCAGTTCCGGTTCTTTGCCCCCCGTGCCCACAATCACCAAGTGCAGCCGGGGAAATTTGGCGGCAAGGACGGCAAACGCATCGATTAAAAAATTAATTCCCTTGAGAGTTTCCAGCCGTCCAATTGTCCCGATTAAAAACCGGTCCACGGGTAAATTCCACAAAAGTTCGGGTTTATTAATACCTAATTTCAAGGGATCGGGAACCCCGTTAAGGATGGTTTGAATCAATCCGGGCCGAATCCCTTTTTCAAGCAGGATCTTTTCTACCGCTTTAGCCACCGCGATGACTTTAGCGGCGAATCGGTTGCAAAAACGGGCGCAAAGCCAGTAATCGAACCCTTTTATTAGGAAACCGTGGACGGTAAAAAGGATTGGAATTTTACGGTTCACCATTCGAACCAGCAGCATTAATTCCGCAGCGCTGTGAATATGAATGAAATCAATTGAGTTTTCGTTAATAATCGCCTTTAAGTTCCGGAAAAAAGCCTTCAACCCTTTGAATAAGTTCTGGTCAAGCCGTGGAAAAGAATAAAAAACGGCCTTGGTTTGCCGGAACCGTTCCGAAGTTTCACCCGGGGGAGCTAGCAAAAAGAGCCGGAAATCATCTTGAAACCCGTCAATTAAGTCCAGCAGATGCTTTTCGGTACCGCCAATGCTTAAATAAGGGATGATATATAATATATTTCGCATCCAATCTCACCTTAACCTGTTATAGTTCAAACCGGTTCAAATCAACAAAGTAAACCGCAAATGGATGAATATCAAAGGCCGGTTTCAGTAGACTTTTATTATTATACCATCCGCTTTTAGGAATAACAAGTTAACGGAAAAATTGCGATATCATTGGATTGGACAATCATCCGTTAGAGAGGATTTAAGGATTTATATCAAATCTATGAACTATCCGGCGATAATAACCCCGTACAAACTCCTTATGCGCCCAATTTGATTTCTCGGTAATCATTTCTAAATTTCCGTCCGCTTTTTGAGCATATTTTACTACTGATACGCATGTTTCCAGTAACTTGATTTGACTCTTATTAGCGGGTTCAAATTGTTTTAAATAATGTAGAATTATGTCGATCTTGTTATTTATATAAGTTCCCGCGCCAGCAATCCGTTCCCACGCCATTGTTAAAATCAACATTAAACAACCTTCACGAAAGAAGTTGGTATCTTCTTCCGATTTCCGCAGCTCCCGTTCCGAAACATTAACAAACTCCCAATATGGCAAGTCATAAATATCATCAAAATATAAATCGCCCATGATATTTGAATACGATGACAGCTGATGGTATAAATAACAAATATCCCTTTCAATTTGTTGAATTAAAATCCAATTATTATCCGGATTTTCGGCATGACGGTTTTGGAATTGCGGGTTGGTATTCATTTTATTACTCCTGATTATTAAATGGTTTTCCGCCCGCCAAGAAAGGCGCGGTATCTTTTTTACCGTTTTACTCTTGCAAATACTAATAAAATAGGCCTTAGTTCCAACCAGGCCCGCCCCGAATTCTAATCTTATTCTCACTTACAATCCAAATACAGCCTTCAAGTAACTCTGTTCCAATAATATGAGCTATTTGTTTGAATTTCTGAATAATCTTCAATTTGCGTTGGCTATTTAACCTTAAAATAATAATTCCATAATGAGTATTCGGTGGATAAGTACGTATATCGGAAAAATCCAGGTCAAGTGTAACAAGAACTCTTTTGTCCCTTGAACAGACGTTAAATATTTTAGAATCCGGATTCCCGTTAAGCCTCTCATCGTATACGGTATCAGCTTCAAAACCTGACTCTCTCAATATTTGGGCACATTCCGCCGGAAGGTTTTCATCAATTTTAAATTTCATCTCAGATACCTGGTTCAATCGCAATCTGACGTTCTTTAGCCAAAAGAGCCGCGTAAGCTAAGGCGGCGTCAATATCTTCCGGTTTTAAAGAAGGATAGCTTTTAATAATATCTTCTCGCGATACCCCATCGGCAAGGTTATCCAAGATAACCGAAATCGGAATTCTGGTTCCCGCTATACATGCAATGCCATGACAAATTTGGGGATCAACCGAGATTTTTTTTAAGTTCACGATAACCACCTCTATATACATATTATAGTGAAACTACAATTCAAAATTATCCTTTATGGATAATTATATTATACCAAAAAAACCCAAAACCTTCACCTGAAAACTCTTTAAACCAAATCTTTTCCTTGACACTAATAAAGCTCATATTTTATCTCTTTCTTGTTTTAGTCCAACCCAGTATAGATCATTAAAGATAGAGGGTTCAACAAGCCGATGGATTTATCCTCCGGTCGGCCGAAATAACGACATCATTGATTGGGCGAGCCTCCATTCCGTATTCATTCCATCTCCCAATCGTTTACAATCATAGCTTCGCGATGATGTTTTTCCTGATTATTAACGTACGCGATCACACGGTCCAAACCTTCCTTGCTGACCGTAAAAACACTATAACCGTCCTGCCATCCGAAAAGTCCGCCCGGTTTAGCGATATGGTTAACCCAATGCGAACTGGCCCCCTTTAGTTGTCCAATGAATTTTGATATTGTAATATCAGGCGGTATCGTTAAACAAAGGTGAACATGTTCGACAATCCCGCCCACCGCAAATGCTATCCCACCCTTATCAATAATTTTCCCTTTTAAATAATCATGCAATGGTTTACGTAACTCATCATCAATCATCGGTTCCCGTTCTTTGGTTGACCATGTTACATGATAATATAATTGGTGATAATTTCCCATTGAATGTGATCCTCCGCCCCCGACCGTGGCATAAATACTACGGCTACAAGATGGAAGCCGTCCGCGGCTGAATGATTGATGAATGACTCATCCCAAAGACCCAAATAATCCCCAAACCCCAAATCCCGTCCCACCTCAGGGCTTGTCCCTTGCATCTTGTAGCCGGTGGATTCATCCTCCGGTCGGCGGGAATAACGACATCATTGATTGGGCGGGTCTACGTAAAAGGAATGAATGACGTTTTGATTGCCGAGCATGGCATAAATGCCACGCCTACAAGATGGAAGCCATCCTTGGCTGATATGCTGCTTAATATTTCATCCCAGAATCCCAGGCAACCCCAAACCTAAAATTCCGTCCCTCCCCAGGGCTTGTCCCTTGCATCTTGTAGCCGGTGGATTTATCCTCCGGTCGGCGGAAATAACGACATCATTGATTGGGCGAGCCTTCGTTAAAAGGAATGAATGACGTTTTGATTGCCGAGCATGGCATAAATGCCACGCCTACAAGATGAAAGCCGTCCCTGGCTGAT
>JBJKPO010000425.1:0-9542 GCA_046706235.1 Bacillota bacterium
ATTCCAGTATTGGTAATACTTAGCTGGAGCTGATTAATAATGATTTTTTGGGATAAATACCGGCTTAGCAACTCAATCTGCATTGGATTTTGATTACTTACCCCAAAATACCTGATCTTACCGCTATCGCGCAGTTTGTTAAAAGCTTCGGCCACTTCTTCCGGTTCCATCAACGTATCCGGGCGGTGTAACAATAATATATCGATGTAATCAGTCTTTAACCGTTTTAAACTGCCGTCCACCGAATTTAAAATATGCTCCTTGGAAAAATCGAAGTATCCCTGCCGGATACCGCATTTTGTTTGCAGGATTATTTTTTCCCTGCTGCCGGGCTTCATACCGAACGCCCGGGCGAAAACCTCCTCGGACTTTCCGCCGCCATAAATGTCGGCATGATCGAAAAAATCAATTCCTTCTTCTAAAGCGGTATTAATTAACGTAGCTACTTCACCGGTGGATAAATCGGCAATTCGCATACAACCCAGTGCTATTTCCGATACGTTTAATTCGCCGTTTGCAATCTTAACTTTTTTCATTTTACTCTCCTCGTCAATAATAGAATTGTGATAAACCTATTCACAACGCTTTTAATATTCGACTATCAGTATTTTTTTCCTGCACCGGAGTTTCCAAGACCGGCAATATCCTTGTTAACTTACCGTCCGGTAAGAACTTCCGGTTCAAATCCGGCAACTTCCTTCAAAGCCGGGGTTGTCAAGCGCCATATTATCGATAAAACTATCATTAACACGGATAAACCGCAGAAAATGGCGGGAATAATCATTATTCCTAAATTATCAGCCATTCCGCCGGTACCAACGGGGATAACGAATCCGCCCACCGATAAAAATAATGCAATAAAAGCGGAAATTTCACCGGTCCGATCTAAAAAACGAGAAGTAGTCGCCGCCAAAAGCGTGGGATATATTCCCGCGATTGTCATGCCAGTTAAAAAAATAATCAGTAAGGTCACTACGGCCGAAGCGGCGAATAACCACAGGCTTAAAGCCAGCGCCACGGTAATTGAAGAAAGAATAATGATAAATTTAGCAAGCCCCATTTTGTCGGCAACCGGTCCGCAGATCAATCTGCCGATGGTTAACGTTCCCCAAAAAATAGTGGGAATTAACGAAGCCGGAACTAATTTCGCGGAATTCATTTTTTCCCAAAATACCGGCATCCATCCGGACATCGTCGATTCAACTCCTATGTAAATAAATGCAAATATCCCGGTAAGCCAAATGAACCAATTATTATAGGGACGGCTCGTCTTTTTAGTGGTTTTGCTTAATTGTGGTTGTTTTGCCGGGCCAAGCAGGATCCAGACAATTATGGGAAGAACGGCGATAATTCCGAAAACCGGCCGCCAGCTGCCATGTATCTTTAAAATAATAGTGGCTAAAACCGGGCCGAGGACCGCGCCGATACCATAAAAACCATGAAGCATGTTTACCGCGGTGCCTTTGTTACGATCGCTGTTATCAATACACAAAGCATTTATACCGACATTATAAGCCCCAAACCCGATACCGGAAATAATTGCCGCTAAAAAAAGAATATTGAAACCGGTGGATAACGTCACGCCAATCATCCCGAAAACGATAAAACTGCCGCCGGCAATCACGAAATTCTTTTTGCCAAAACGATCAGCGCTATATGCGCCGATAATTATTGAAAATATTGATCCAAAAAACTGGCTTGATAAAATCAACCCGGCTTGTTCGTAATTAAGCCCCAGATTAGATTTGATCACCGGAAGCAATGCGCCGAAAACGCTGGTGATTAAGCCTAGAGTTACCACGCCTAAAAACTGGGCCGACAATAATCTTTTTTTCACAATGATTCATCCTTTAACAACTTTAACTTTCGTCAATATGATACAGCAAATTATTTTCAATCTTATAAAATAACGGGGCCACCAATATTTTGGGATACCTCATCCGCAATCGCTTGGTCTCGCATAAAACAAAGTCAATCTCATTGCCGATTTCAAACATCGGCGCGAAGTGCCGGAAGTGTTCCTCAGCCCATTCCCGGTCCCAGCCGGCATTTTCCACCAAACCGTCGACAAATTTATCCTTCTTGGACATCAGATTTACCATCCCGCAATTATTATGGCTGATCAAGGCAATCGTCTTAACATTACCCACGGCGACGGCATACGAAACCTTAAACTCACTGTACCGTAAATTCCCACCCCCGGAACGGATTATATATGAGAAATTATCGGGAATTCTCAAAGATTTCCGGTTGTCCATGCACATCCCGATTAACAGTTGCGCATTCCGGTAGTCTTCATACGGCCGTTTCAGGTTGTGATACTCAAGCAGCAAACCGATGGGCGTATCGCGGTATTGCGGGAAAATATCGTTAGTATTGGCTACGGTGACTAATCGTTTCATAAATTCTCCGGAAATTTTTTATATTTTATCCGAATAATTGATAAATCATGAACTAAAGCAACTACCTGCCTATAACAGTTGCTTAATAATCTCTTCTATCCGCTCGATCGCCCGTTCCACCTTATCCGACAACCCCGGCTGATATGAACAGGTTTGAACCTGCACTCCAATAATCCAAATTTGATTATTATATCCTACTGCCTGGGCTAACTTTAGCGTTTCAAACAATCCCATTCCATGAGTTGAAGTCATCGCAACGAACCGCGCGTGTTCCAAATCCGCCACCGAAAAAACCCGGATTGTTCCGGGTTCGGCCCCCATCTCAGCGGCGTCAATAATGATAATCCGTTCGTCGGGACGGAAATATTTAACGAGGTCCAATCCAGTTACATCCGCCGCCACCAAACGGCAGTCCGGCAGATTCTGTAAGGACATTTTCTCAATAACCCCCGGCCCGACCCCGTCATCACCCCGGAGCGGATTCCCTATCCCAATAATTAAGGCCGCCACTTTACTCTTTAAAATCCACCTGTAAAAAATGCGTTGAACATGAAATACAGGGATCATAAGCCCGGACCAGCATTTCCGCCAAGAGAGTAATCTCCTCTTTCGGCTTATCAATAATCTCCGGTACCAGTTTTTTCAGATCCAGGTTAACATTGGCCAAATTTTGGTTGGTGGGTATGACGCAGTTGGCCCCGGCAATGGCGGCTTCCTGGTTTACATTGTAATCATGAATTAAAATGCCACGGGGAGCCTCCAGGATTCCCACTCCCCGGCCCGGCTTAATTTTCAAACCCTGAAGCTCTGAATTTCGCGGCCAGGAAGTGACCTCCTCTTGTTGATTTATCCCGCTCGCCAGGAAATCCTCCACCAATTGCAGCGAGTCGTAATAACAATGGACATATTCGACGAGTTGGGCAACGGTGTTCAGATAAGGGTTATGACACGGAACTTTGAAGCCGAGCATTTGGGCAATATTTTTGGCTTCCTGGTGCAATTTGTCATAATTAAGGTTGATCCGGGCCAATGCGCCGGTCATATATCCGTTCCGTTTGTTTTTCGCATGTTTGGCGGTGGAGCTGGCGACATGGAACTCATGAACGATCTCCGGATAATCTTTTGGGTTTACTTCCTTTTTAAGATCGGTACTGGTCAAGTTGCCGTCCAAGAATGCATTCTCATTGGGGTGAGTCAAGGCGACATACTCCGTCTCCCGTTCAAAATTCGGCAGTTTAATCCTTTGAAGGGTAACCGCGGTAATAAAGACATCCGGTTGCTGGGCCAATAAAAGCTCTTTCACCTGGTTCAATTCCCTGGGGCCCGGCAGTTTGGTAAATCCTTTAACACAGCAAGTAATCGGATGAGTATGCCGCCCAGCCAAAATCTCACAAACCTCGGCCAACTGTTGCTTCATGCGCAAAGCCCGTAAGACCGCATCCTTTTGGGTATCCATCAAAGCGACGGCGCTCGGTGCTCCGAAGGCGTCGGGTGCTACCAGGAAGTAAATATGCAGCAAGTGGCTATCCATCATCTCCAGGTTCAATAACAGTTTTCGTAATTTTACAGTTTGAGGAGTGGGTTGAAAACCCAAAGCGTCTTCCACGGCCTTGATCGAGGCCAGGCTATGGGCGATGGAACAAATTCCGCAAATCCGGGAGGTTATATGTTGAACCTCAAAAATGGAACGCCCTCGTACCATGGCTTCAAAAAAACGCGGGGCTTCAATGATCTGGAGTTCACAGGTCTCCAAACGGCCATCCTGCAAATTGATAACGATGTTCCCATGGCCCTCAACCCTGGTCAGATATTCAACCTGTATTTTTAGATCTTTTTTTGCGCCCATGGTTGGTCCCCCTGTTTACAAAGATTATATAAAGTAAATTTCTGAAGCAGGGATTCCGGGGAATAGCCGTAATTCCTTAAGACATCCATCTGTCCCTGCAGATTCCATTCGGGTAATAATCCCCGGCAACCATAACAGGTGTTCCCGTAGCTGGTGCACCAGGCGCCGCACCCGGCGCGGGTCACCGGTCCCATGCACACCTGATCTTTTTCAAACAAGCAGACGTTCTCTTTTAATTTACATTCCACGCAAACCGCATAATTCGGATTTATATAATCGGTGCCCATCAGGATATTTCGGAGAACTTTGATAAATTCACTATTATGGGTAGGGCAGCCATACACATAATAGTCAACCTTGACCACTTGGTCCACTGCCCGGGGTTCTCCCGCATCCAAGGGATATTGGCGGTCCGGATAGACGATCCGCTTGGCTTCTTCCTGTGAATAACGGAGCCGTAGTCCATTGACGCCGCCGGTAGTTGCACAGGCGCCATAAGCAATCAAAATTTTAGCGTTTTCCCGGATCTTCCTTACCCGCTCCTCATCATGAGCCCGGTGAATGCTGCCTTCGACTACCGCAATATCGTACTCATCGCTTCGTTCCGAAAAAGCTTCCCGGAAGTTAACGATTTGGCAATACTTCAAAATGTCCAAAAAGGTTTCATCCAGGTAAGTCAACTGGAGTTGGCAACCTTCACAATCGGCAAAATCGAAAAAAGCGATTCTGGTTTTCGGTTTGTTTTCCATCACAAGGCCTCCTCCAACCCTTTGATTTGATCATACCGGAAGGTGGGTCCATCCTTGCAAACATAGAGATTATTCATTTGGCAATGTCCGCAACGGCCGACACCGCAACGCATCCGCCGCTCCAGGGAGAGAATAATCTGCCGGTCCTCGATTCCTTTGGTTTTCAATTCTTTAATCACATATTTATACATCACCGGAGGTCCGACGATTACCGCGTAGGTTCGTAACGGATCGATATCCACCCCGGGGATGAGGCTGGTGATCACTCCGACATTGCCTTGCCAATCCGGAGCGGCGCGGTCGACAGTGCAGGCATAGCTGATATCCGACATCTTTTCCCAGGCGGCAATCTCCGGCAGAAACAAGCGCTCGCCCGGGGTTTTGCAGCCCAGCAAGATGGTGACCTTCCCGAAATCCCGCCGGCAATCAATTACGAAATTGATTAATGAACGTAGTGGAATTATTCCCAAACCGCCGGCGACGATTAGCAAGTCGCTCCCTTTCATTTCATCCACCGGAAAAGGGATTCCAAATGGTCCCAGGACGCCGATTTTATCACCGGCTCGAAGATTGTGCAGCGCGGTGGTAAAGACTCCGACCCGCCGCACGCAGACATCGAAAGAATTTTGTTTGGATTTGGTGGGCGAAGAGCAGACTGAGATCGCTGCCTGGCCGTAACCGAACAGGGAAAGCACCACAAACTGTCCGGGAGAATGTCCTAAGGGTTTGCCGTCATCCAACTCAATCTCGAAGAAACGCTCGGTTTCGGTTAAAGCCTCGGTGTGAACAATGGTGGCTTCCCGTGGGACATAGAAGGAATGATAGTATTGCTCGTTTTGAATTGAAATAAAACTATCTTTTGGCATTGTCATACTCCTTTGCCAGAGAATTGACCGTCTCAATCAGACTGATCTTCGCCATGCAGGTCCGGGTGCAGCGGCCGCACCCGATACAGAAATATTTGTTATATTTCTTGACCGGATAAGAAAATTTGCGAAAAAAACGGTGCCGCTGGCGGGATTCCCGCTTTTCCCGAAAATTTTCGCCGCTCGCGACCAATGCAAAGTCGTGCAACTGGCAAGAATCCCAGACCCGGCGGCGCGTTCCTTCATTTAGTTTCAAATCGAGTTCATCATAAATATCAAAACAGTAACAAGTCGGGCAAACCATGGTGCAATTGCCGCAGGAAAGACATTTGGCGCCTACTTCTTCCCAAACGGGGCTGTCGTAACTATGATCAAATAGTTGATAGAGTTGATGAAAGGTTGGTTTAAGGGGAGTGGTGAAATGAGCTCGTTTTTGTTCCCGTATTGTATTCAACTCATTCTTCAGGGTCTCTTCCTGCTTCGTCAGTTCTTCGTTCCAAAGTCCGCTATCCTTGATCAGCTGAAACCCGGCATCGGAATTGATCTGGAGAATATATTGTTCTTTGGAAGCGGTAATCATCAGATCGTAAAAGCCGCGCGGCAGGTGGGTATCCATCGTTAGACAGGTCGCTTTGTCATCACATGGTTTTAAACATTCATAACCGATAATGATTAAAGATTTTTCCCGGTTGCAGAAAAACGAGTCGAAGGGATCATTGTGAAATACTGTCTCTAAACAAGCAATAGCAGCGATATCGCAAGTATGCATCCCAAAGATTACTGTGGATTTAGTATCGCTCTCCACTGGACTCGCCTGGATCTTGCCAAACTGAAATTGAACCAGGTCTTCATGTTGGGGGAGAAAATATTTTTTGGGAGGCAAAATGGTGGGTATATAGTCCAAAGCCATCTCCGCACTATCATGTACCTCGGCAAAAATAAATTGATTTTCCTTGCGGACCGGTGCTACAATACGATGTTTCTCCCGAATCGTTTTGAATAATACCGGCAAATCTTTACAGTGTAAGGCTAAATATTTCATCAGGCCTCCTGTTTGTATGACATATTCTGCTATTATATTATAATATCGGATATAATATTAAATAGTCAAGGAAATAATATGGGAACTCTCAGATTAATTTCGACAAGTTTAGGTAAATCCTTAAATATCAGAGACAGGGTTCTGATTCACTTTGATAATGATTTCGAGCTATTTTTAGAAGAACGTCAAATTTTAGCTCATCACGATCACACATATGCATTAAATCGCTTACTAAATCAATTACCCAAACTTCACTCGGTTCATCAATACTATCTGTTTTTATCGAATACGCCCTTAAAACATCAGCAGCACGGGTTGCGTTGGCGGTTTTTACAATTTTCATTATGAATACTCATATTTTATTGCCTCCGAAATAAGTATCGAATTGAATATATTTTTATCCTGTGTTATCGGTGAAATTTGAATAATCTTTTCCCGCCACTTGTCTTCACACTTACTCCATGGTTTAATATGACTTGCTACCAAAAGTTGAGGAATTTTTAAATTTGTAATGCAACAGGTTCCTTCATATGCCGATAAAACTGATTGTCGAAAAAAAAATTGGTTTACACGTAACCGAACTAGTGTTTCTCGCTCTTTACCTGGAGGCACAATCAAATTATCATTTGTAAAAATTTTATCTATTGGCTCACTTTTCAGTTTTGCAATAAGCATCTCACTTTCAAAAACCAATCGACCCCAATCATTATTAAACTCATTCCAAATCTCTTCGTCGAGTTTACTTGAATTTATCAGGCCAACAATACCTTGTTTTTTTAATTCAGGATCAAAACTCCCGAAATTACCAATTTTCATCTTTACTGAATTTACGCTTCGTCCAATCAATCTTGCAATTTCTTGTATTTCTGAATTACTTGAGTTGGCTTTTTGAAAAGGAATTTTGCAATAAAGGTTAAACGCTATTATCGTTTGTTCTCTCGTCCACCTGTTATTATTAGGCAATAATAAATCTCCTTTCAGTGTTTATATCAACGTTCTAATCTTATTGAATTTTTCCATAAAAATTATAGAAACAGGATTACCTATTAACTCTGAAAAGAACTTAGAGTAGGTGTAAAACTTATCTAATTTTCGATAGTCATTAATATATCTTGAAATCTTCACAATAATAAATTCGGAATAGTCCTCTCAAATTTGAATAGTTAATTTTACTAGCTCTCATAAAAAGAGCCGGAGAAACATCCCCGGCAGCTTTAATCAATCTTTATATACCACTACCGGTGCCACCAGCACTTTTTAAAGAATATTCCCAAAAACCTTCTCACACCCCCTAACATCTTGACCCAAAATATTTTACGGTGTAAAATATTATATATAGTAAAAAAATTTACTGTATCCAAAAGTTTTTTTGAGGTGTTTGCCGTGATAAACCGCCGGGAACGCAAAAAGGAAGAAACCAGGTCGAATATCGTCGACTATGCGATCGCTTTGTTTAAAGAAAAAGGTTTCCCGGAAACCTCCATGGAGGAAATCGCCGAAAAAGTCGATATTTCCAAGGCCACGCTCTACAATTACTTCCCGGACAAAGGATCCATACTGGCCGCTTATTTCCAGACAGTTACCGCTCAATACGGCAAGGAGATCAAGGAACGGCTCGCTGATAACCGGGGGATAAGGGAAAAACTAAATAATCTGCTGGATTTTAAAAGCCGGATATTCGGAGATGATCTGGAATTAACGGCATTTTATTTCCGGTACCGGCTGCAAACATTTCTTGAAGGCGATCCCTTTAACAATCCCCTGCGTAGCGGGCTGGAAGATATCGTACTGGAACTGTTCGCCGCGGCCCGGGAGCAGGGTGAAATCCGTGACGATATCCCGGCCCTGGTTATTGCCAGGAATTTTTTATTGTTAACCGCCCACCATTTTATTTCCGGCGTATACGCCAAAGACCCAGCCGGGGCCGGGCATTTAAAGGAACAGTTAATCAATCTGTTTCTGGACGGCGCGAAACGGTGAACCTAAAGGAGGAGACGGTTATGAGCACCAACTTTATCCTGTTTTTTGACGAAACCGGCCGTAACGACTTGCCGCTGGTGGGCGGCAAGGGAGCCAACCTCGGCGAAATATCCGGGGCCGGGTTTCCGGTTCCTTACGGATTTTGCATTACGACCGAAAGCTACCGGGAGTTTATCAGCCATGATCGCCTGGCGGATTTTATATCCGGGGCCGTTAAGGACGTAAACACCGGCAACGTTGGTCAAGTCGGCGCGGAAATCAGGGAAAAAATAAAGCAGTCCGCCATACCTGACAAAGTAGCGGCCGAAATAATCAAAGCTGTTAATATAATCGATCCCGACGCCTGCTATGCGGTAAGATCCAGCGCCACGGCGGAGGACTTGGCCTTTGCCTCCTTTGCCGGCCAACAGGACACTTATCTCAATATCAAGGGTGAAAAATCCCTGCTCGAATCGGTCCGTAACTGCTGGGCTTCTTTGTATACGGACAGGGCGATCCTCTACCGGATGCAAAACAATATCGGGCATCAAAAAGCGCAGATGGCGGTGGTTGTCCAAAAGATGGTATTGCCGGAGGTGTCCGGGATCATGTTTACGGCGGACCCGGTTTCAGGCCACCGGGGAATCATCTCCATCGACGCCGGATATGGCCTGGGAG
>JBJKPO010000426.1:0-4145 GCA_046706235.1 Bacillota bacterium
AAATTTAAATCCACCCATATTTCGGACTCCATCCGGGGATGATAACATAACCGTTTTACCGGACCAGTTATCCTCTACTTTAGTCATAAGAGTACCTCTGACTATCAAACATGGGGATTTAAAGCCTTTACCAGCAGGGCCACCCGTCTACCCAGCATTATACCGTCTTTAACTGTTTCAGCGTCAGGCTCACCCATACAGGATACTCAATAATGACCGCCTGTATCGATGGGATCGCCGACCACAATCATCCCATAAATTAAAAAAGCCTGAATAATCGAAAGGATTGTTGTTTCTTTTCCGCCCGAATGATGCCCGCCCGTTGCGAAAGCGGCTCCGACTTTCCCGCTCGTTTGGCCCCGAACCTCAACAAAATTGTCAAAGATCGCTTTCAATTCGGCGGCCATTGTTCCAAAATATACGGGAGACCCGGCGATAATCCCGTCCGATTCCAGGAAATCCGTTTTTGTGACCCGCGATATGGGCTTGATAACCGTTTGAACCTCTTGAACCTCTTCAACTCCCTCGGCAATCGCCTCAGCTAACTTTTTGGTATTCCCGGTTCGCGAATAATACATTATTAATACTTGCATCGAATATTACCTCCTTTTATGGGCGCTCAATTATTAAGATTAATATCGGCACTTTATAATAAAATTTTAGATTGAAACTATCCGGCGGGTGATTATTATACCAATTTGCTTTTAATAAGGGACCTAATTTAAAATTAGTATTTTAAACTGTAATTACGTTACAATTGTATTATATCCTATGTCTGAAAATTGACTTTATCACAGTTCTACTAAAAGCGGTGTGAAAAACCCAAAATAATAGCTATACACACCGGTTTTTTACCGCCTCCTTTCAGGAGGCGAAGAGTTCGCGCCCTAAAATGCGCGAGTGATATTCATTAGCTATTAATTTGAGTTTATCATAACTCTACTAATAAAAAAGAGGATAAAAGATAGACGACCCCCGGTATGATCGAGTATAATGTTGGTAAGAACAATTAATGGTTTAAATCGGAGATTACCGGAGGTGACCGCGTTTGCGAAAAATTGAAAATGGATCCCAACCGTTGAAAGTCGATAACGTTAGTATCTTCCAATATCTCAGCGATAATGAACGAAGACAATTGTTAAGTATTTGCGATGTCCTGGAATATTATAAGGGCGACCGGATTATTACTCAAGATGAGGTCAGTTCCAGTTTTTTTGTGGTTTTATTGGGTTCATTGAAGGTTACCGTTACCGATCCCAGCGGGGCTGAGATTTTTATTTCATATATTCAGGAAGGTGACTTTTTTGGAGAGACCGGTATCTTTAGCGACGCCAAACGGACCGCGAATGTATCTCCCGTCGATACCGCGCAAATTTTACGAATCGGCCGGGAAGACTTCTTCCATTTTATTCGAATGTATCCTCACGCCGGAGTAAAATTACTGATGCTGTTCGTTTACGGATTAATGAAAAAACTGAACGAATCTAATCAAGGCTTAGTGGCTTTGGAAAGAAAAACGGTCATCAACCCCGGTGAAGTGGAATACTTTTTTAAAGAGGAAAAATAATGAATCTATTTAATTGGTTGCTAATTGGACATGTCATAGGTGATTTTATCTTGCAAACCCGGTGGATGGCGGAAAAGAAGAACTCGGAGTGGTTGCCGTTATTGGCTCATTCAGCGGTTTATACGGCTGTGGTAACCATACTGTCGTTTTTGGCTAAAGGGGTCTCCGTATGGGGGATTTTGATTGTATTCGCAAGCCATGTCGTGCTGGATCAACGCAGATTCGTAAATCTCTGGGCCCGGATAGTTACCGGAACCGAAAATAGCGATTGGCTAAAAATCGCTCTCGATCAATCCTGGCATATTGTAATTCTTGGGTTGGTCACATTGGTGCAATTCTAAATATCTTTATTTTTAATTTACAACCTGTAATCTTAAATCTGTAATCTTAAATCGAAAAGAAGCTGTTACAAAATAAACTTGAAAGCTTATTTTCAACAGCTTCTTTTTCATTGATAAAAATTTTTATTCAATTTAACTGGGCATTTAAATTTTTACATTTAAAAGGGATTATCGCTAACTGCTAAAAAAGTAGTTTTGCGACACTCCCATTAAATTTTTTATAACTTAATGTTTTTTATCCCTTGTTCCTTCGTGGGTGGCGATTCCCACATTAAAATATCGACCCGCCGGTTATACTTTTGGTTAGCCTCGCCATGGCCTTTTTTAGCCGGGTAATCTTTACCGTAAGCATAGACCGTGATCCGGGACTCATCGATTCCATGTTCAATTAAACATTTTCTGATGGTATTGGCCCGTTTCGAGGATAGTTCTAAATTATACTCCCTGGTTCCCCGTTCATCCGCATGCCCGCCGATTAAAAGGTATAATGCGGGATTGTCCTTTAAAACGGCCAGATCGGCCGTTATAACCGGAGCTTGGTCTTGGCGTAAATTCCAACGTTTATAATTGAAGTAAATCGGTTTTAATAGTTTATTGCGGTTGATAGACGCCCAGAAGACATCAATGGTAAAGCCGTCTATCAAAGTAGCGGTTTGTCCACCGGGATTGGTGATTACGACATTATATTTTCCCACCGGTTGATCGGTTAAATCGAGGAAACAGCTTAAGCGCATTTCGGATTCCATCTTGGTGTTCAGTCCGGGAATTTCGATTCCCCGGGCAGTCAGCTTAACGGCGGTCTTTTGGTTAAAGTTCAACCCGTCGATAACGGTTAAGATGGCGCCGTTATTGAACCCGCGATCCGGAGTGATTACTTTAATTACCGGAACCGTAGTTGATTTCGGCACAGGTGTCGGACTTGGAACCGGGGTAGGTGTCACCGGAGAGACAACCAGGAACCCATCGGTTAATACACCGGTTTTGTTATCGTCATTGATTATTTTTATATTGTAAGTACCCGGCGCGGCGCCATTTAAATTAAATTGGCAGGTAATCAGTGTATCGGAAAGTACCATTACCTTGGCGGCCCCAATATCCATTCGCGAATTGCTCAGCATAATCGCGGCGCCGGGCCGGAAATTAGCACCGGTTAATTTGGTAACTTTTACGGTTGTATTGTTTAATCCTTGGTTGGGTTCGATCCCGGTTACCATGGGCGCTGGTGTTTCAATCGTAAAACCATTCTCCAGGATAGTCGGTTTTTCTTTTTTAGTAAATGTGCCAATATTGATAACCGCTACATTCCAAAGCCCGGCTGTTTTTCCGTTTAAATTTAAAGTACAAGTAAGTTCGGTTTTGGAAATCACTTTGACATTTTCGGCAAAAATATCGGCTTCACCGGCTTTAGTTAATTTTACAAAAGTGGATTTATCAAATTTAGCACCGGTAACCGCTAGTTCAATGGTCACGGTATTTATGCCCCGGTTTGTCGAAAGGGAAACCACCGTCGGACTAGGGCAGCTAAAGACCGAAAATCCCATAAATAAAAGTAGAGTCAGACTTAAAACCAGGGAATCGGTAAGTTTCCTATTCAAAACTTCACCCCCGAAAAGATTTTGATAATCCCGGTATTTTCGTTTGTTTCGCACAAAAGGTTTAAATTCCTGCTGTTTTTAGGAAAGATTTATTGGAAATGGGATATTTAGCAGTCGAAAACTGATAACACATGTAACACATGTTTTCGAAAATTATTCTCATAACCGGTTAATAAAAAATATCCTTAAAGAGTTTGCAAAAACAAACTATTTAAGGATAACATATATCTATCGATATTATAGAACATTAGCTCAAACGATACGTTAAAGTTAAAGAACAGGGGTTATTCGGTTCACGTTAACGGTAAAAGGGATATTGTTGTCGTTCAGGTTCATCCGGAGCCGCAATTTCAGTCATCAATATCCTCGACTATATCATCCAGATCATCCAAATCATCCAGATTATCCGAAGTGTCGATTTCGGATTCATCATTAGAATCATCGGAATCGACAATCTGATCAACGTCTTCCGGTTCCTCCAAATCGGTATTATCTTCAACCTCCGATGGTTCATCAATCTCGTCTTGATCTTCGACAATCGAATCATCATTAACGCCGGGTTCCCCGGGTGTTTCGGTCAGTTCTTCAGCCTCAAGGGTGTTTTCATCTTCATCTTCGGAAACAGACGATTCGTCTAAAGCA
>JBJKPO010000427.1:0-3482 GCA_046706235.1 Bacillota bacterium
ATCAGCGCCATATTTAGCGAACCCAGGTTACAGGATTCATAGGGCAATAAAGGCTGTTCGCCGCAAGGGTTGGTACTCTCGATGGCGCCTACCTGCGGCGTGGGATTGGCTTCATTCATGCGGTCAATAAAGATAACGCCCGGTTCGCCGCTTTGCCAGGCCGAGACCACAATTTGTTCAAATACTTCCCGGGCCGACAGCTTGCCGGTTGGTTTTTTAGTGTGGGGATTGATTAAATAATAACTCTCGCCCTTTTCCAGGGCTTCCATGAAGGTATCGGTGATCGCCACCGATAAATTAAAATTGGACAGTTCGCCCTTGATCTTTTTGGCGTTAATGAACTCCATGATATCGGGGTGATCGATCCTCAGTATGCCCATATTAGCGCCGCGCCGGGTCCCGCCCTGTTTCACCGCCTCGGTGCTGGCATTGTAAACCCGTAAAAAGGAGAGCGGGCCGCTGGCCACTCCGCCGGTGCTTCCCACCATGTCGTTCTTGGGCCGGACCCGGGAAAAACTAAATCCCGTCCCGCCGCCGCTTTTATGAATTAAGGCCGCCAATTTCAGCGACTCGAATATGCTTTCCATGGAATCGTCAATGGGGAGCACAAAACAGGCCGATAACTGGCCCAGCTCCCGGCCGGCATTCATCAGGGTCGGAGAGTTCGGCATGAATTTCTTTTCAGCCATGATGCTGTAAAAATCCTCCGCTAGCCCCGCGGTTTCAGCTTCCGAAACGCCGAAAACCGTTTTCTCGATAACCGCTAAATGCAAAGCAACGCGACGTATCATATCCTCAGGGGTCTCAACCGGTTTTCCCTCTTCTTTGCGAAGATAACGCCGCTCCAATACCGCTCTGGCATTCGCCGATAATTCCATTCGTTCATCCTCCTTCAATTCAAGCAATATCACCGGAAAAACTTCCTTATACTATATATTGTTGCCAAATATATTTTAATATACAACATATTGTTTGTCTACTGTCCGGAAGTTTCTTTTCGATGGTTTTAGGTAAGAATCAACGGATTTCGAGGAATTTCGCGATAATTCGTTTCGGCTTTCGTTTTCTCTAAAGAACTTTGCCGCCGTTCTCATTGATTATTTATTTGAGTTGATATTGGCATAATCAAATATAATATTGTATAATAAAACCAACAATACATCTTATTTGCAACGAATTTCAATTCAATGCGCCGCTGACAATCCAAAAAAGCTCGGTAATCCGGTAAATCAGCGCCTAAATTACAGAATAAAGAGGAGGAACCGGCCGTGAGTGATTCTATTATAATAATTGTCTATTGTTTGGTCAATATCGCTTGGATTGCTGTCGTATTGGGAATAGTAACAGTTTTGCACAAAGGATTACGGACATTTTTTAATAAAGTATTTATGGAGAAAGAGATTGGATCTTTATTTGTAAGGATGACTGAAATAGCTTTAATCCTGGGTGGAGCCGGAGCCGCCATCGGGGCCACTTATCAAAGCGAAGCCGGCAAAAATTGGCTTACTCTTGTCTGGAGCGTTGCCAATCAAATCAATGAAGGCATTAAAACCATAATAATTCTAGTCATGGTATTATTGGTGGCTTTCCTTTTATTCTTCGCGATTGGAAAATACGAAAGGAAAGATTTCCATGACTAAGTGGTCGGAAACCGGGATCGGCATCATTTATTTTGCCGGCCTGATCATAGCGTTCGTCATAAGTTTTATAGTATTCCGTTTTTTAAAACTGAAAAAAGTCTTGGCGGTGATAGTAGGCCGAAAAGATCAACGCTTCTGGATGAGTTTAGTGAAAATCACTTTATTAATGGGAGCTTTGGCGGGAGCTCTATCGGTATCGTTTTACGGCTGTCATGTCGATGATTATCAACACCTACTTTCTTCACCCCTTGATACCGTTAATAAAGGCTTACTGCAAGTGGCCCGGGGTTCTCAATACTCCGCCTGGATTATCGTAGCCTGGCTTTTCTTTCTGGGAATCTATTTTTTTTACCGCAAAAAATAATCTTAATTGCAGGCTTTTTTACGAGGTCGCGGAGCCGCCCGATTCCCGGCGTAAAATGGCGGTAGTCAAGTCATGATGAAGATCGAACTCCAGATAAACATAAACCCTGGAGAAAAGGAACTTGGGAAGCCGGGAGTTTTTTACCAAATAGTCCAGCAACTGTTTTTGATGCGCCAGATTCGGGTAAATGATGCCGGGAATACCGGTAGCCAGCCTCAACCAGCTAAAATTGGAATAATCATCGATCGTTACCACCTTTTGATTGATGGTATAACCAATCGCAAACATTACCTCGATTTCGCGCGGTAAAATCCGGATTGTCAGTTTTAACTTACCGTAATAATCCCGGTAGGGTTTAATCGGGTTCAAACCAAAGCTGCGTCTCCGCTCTTTCGGCTCCTCCTTGACGCGAACGAATCCCGCATTACGCTGATCGTCCTTGGTCCCGATTAAGCAAAATCCTTCAATCTTCAAATCCTGATATTGATACCATTCCCGCGGTTTTATCAACCGATCCAATATTTTTAACCGGGCTGCCTCCGCCATATTGAACTCCTAAATATTATTAATGTCAATGTAAATTTTGTCACGGTTATTCCGTAATATCGATTAATCCGGTGGATAAATATAGACTTCATTTATTACCAGCTTAATAGAATACTCGCATTCTCAAATAATTCTCTTTCACGAAATTAAACTTGCGGATTTCCGCCAGTGCTTTTTCCATTGCTGCTTCACCGGCTTCATGAGTGAGCAACACAATCGGCACGTAATTCTCCTTTTCGTGCATCTCCAATTGAACCATCGAGGAAATGGAAATTCCACAATCGCCAAGCACTCCGGCAATCTTCGATAAAATACCGGGAGCATCCAAAGTATAGAAACGAATGTAAAAACGATTTTTTACCCGGCTAACCGGTATGACCTTAACCTCTTTATCGGGATTAATGGTCCTGTTGCAAAATTGTTCCCCTTCTTTTAACAGAAGATCCCGCGATAAATCAACAATATCTCCGACAATGGCGCTCCCGGTCGGCCTTTCACCGGCCCCAGGACCATAAAACATAGTATTACCCACGAAGTCACCTTTTACAAATATCGCGTTCAACTCATTACTGACGGCGGCCAGTAAATGAGAGTTGGGAATCAAAGTCGGATGGACTCTCAAATCCAAACCATCATCCAATAACCGGTAAATCGCCAGCAATTTAATAGTGTAGCCGAAATTCTTGGCGAAATCAATGTCCAATTTGGTGATTGCGGTAATTCCATCAACGTAAATATCATTAAAATCCACTAACCCGCAGGAGGCAATCGATGCCAGAATGGTTAGTTTATGGGCCGCATCCCCGCCACCCACATCCAAAGTGGGGTCGGCTTCAGCGAAACCTTTAGCTTGCGCCTCTTGTAACGCCTGGTTAAACTCCAATTCATCCTGGTGCATCCGGGTAAGAATATAATTGGAAGTACCGTTAAGG
>JBJKPO010000428.1:0-9784 GCA_046706235.1 Bacillota bacterium
GGAATTGATCGAGAATTTGATAGTTATCGGACAGATGAGGCAAGGCCGCGCCATCCTTTGGCGCGATTGGTGGGTGTGTCTTTGGAGTATATATTGAGAGGATTGAAATAAATAATGAAAATACTTCCTGGTAAGATTCCACTGAAGTATCAATCGACTGAATACGACTGCGTTCCAACGACATTTTTAAATGCAATCAATTATCTTTTTGATAGAAATGAGATCCAACCAGAAGTGATTCAAAGAATTTTACTGTATTCTCTGGATACTATCAATAGAAATGGCGTGCATGGAAAGGGTGGCACAACTGGGTTAAGTTGCGAATTTATTCTTGAATGGCTTCATCGGTACTATAAAAATGAGTTAGAATGTGAATATATTTTGGGAAATGAAGTACATTTGGGGCAAAATAATAAAATAGTAAGATGTGTCAATGAAGGCGGAGTTGCACTTTGTTCCGTGATCAACAAAACAGGGTCCATGAATCATTACATGCTTTGTACCGAAGAAGATTGTAATTTTCTCTACTTTTTTGATCCTTGGTTTAGACAGCAACAGTTCAGGGGAACTGACAGTGATTATTTGGAATGGGTCACTGGTGAATGGAATTATAATCTGAAAGTATCCAGGCACAGACTGGATGTAGATATATCTGAGAAATATTCCTTTGGGCAAATTGAGGATAGGGAAGTATGTTTGATGAAACGAGTGTCAAAATAAAGCGGATGTTAGAAAAAATTTGCTGATTTTGTCCGGGGGAGCACCTTCCGTGGCGCTTTCTAGCTTTGTGGAGACTCATTCACCCGATAACACCACTGCTTACAGGGTATGGTATTCGAAGAGGTTGACTCGAAGAAGAAGGCTGAATCATGAGGTTATTTCAAGAAGCTGATTCATGAAGCTATCGCGCCCACATCGATACAGCTAAATTGAATACACTCCAAGGAGCAACCTAAATGAAAAATGAAATTTTATTTCAGGAAATTCAAGAGGAACATTTGCCTCAAGTGCTTGAAATATATAACTTTTATATATTAAACAGCACCGCCACCTTTCATATGCAACCTCTTTCCCTTGAGGAAATGCGTGAGTTGGTCTTTTTTGACGACCCCAAGTATCAAACATTTATCATCAAGGACTCCGGCATAATCTGTGGTTATGTAATTGTGACGCAATTCAAAAAGCGGGAAGCCTATGGTGAAACAGCCGAAGTTACGATTTATCTTAGTCAGGATTATACGAAAAAAGGTATTGGAAGCTTGGCTATTAGTCATGCGGAACACTTTGCCCACGAACAGCATTTTCATGTATTGGTGGCGGGGATTTGCGGTGAGAACCGTCAGAGTATTCGACTCTTTGAAAAGAACGGGTACACCAAATGCGCTCAATATCAGGAAATCGGCCGGAAATTCGGCAGATACCTGGATGTGGTGTATTATCAGAAAATCTTAAGTTGAGCTAAAGAAGTAACAGTAATGGATAAAAGATTGATTACTAAAATATTGAATCTACTTAGTATCTCCTTATTAATCACCCTTTTTGTCTTTATGACCCCAGGGAATGTCTTTACGCGTCAAAATCTTACAAATCAAACCATAATAAATAATACCAGCTATACCAATTACGATGTCCCGTTATCCGAGCTGATTAAAACACTAAAATTAAATCCGGGGAAATTTAAAATACATATTGAGAAACGAAATTATAAATTGTCCATTATGTATGATTCAAAGGTTGTCAAAAGCTATCCGGTTGTGTTTGGGGTCAATCCGGTGGATGATAAACTCTGCAAAGGGGACGGTCGCACACCTGAAGGTACGTTTAAGATAGTAAGTAAATACGATCATTCATCATGGGCTAAATTCATCTGGATCGATTATCCCAATCGAGATTCATGGAAAAAACACCGGTTAGCTGTAAAAGACGGAGCTATACCGGTGAGTTCCGGTATCGGCGGAGATATCGGCATCCATGGAGTGCCTGCCGGGTATGACTACGTAATTGATATCCGGCAAAACTGGACTTTGGGGTGCATTTCGATGAAAAACAAGGATGTTATTGAAATTTTCCCCTATGTTACGAAAATAACCATCATTGAAATTACCAAATAAACCGGATACCGACGAACTATCTTTTAATTTCATTGTTAAAAATAAATGCATACTTGTTTTGGACAATTTGTCAATTGGATTTACAGTTTGTCTATTTTTATTTATAAAGTAAAAAGATTCAGCTCCATTTTATTTATAGTATTTTCGAAAAATTTTTAGAGAATTTTAAGCTAAACCAGCAAACCTTTTGGTTATAGTAAAATACCAAACTTTAGTCAAAAATTTCAGGAGCATTCAAATGAGTACTGAACCTAAATTTTTCGTTGCTGTAAAAGGGTTGATATTTTGGGAACGAAGGTTTTTGATTGTCAAACGTTCCGAAATGGCCCGAGGCGAAGCTAATCTGTGGGAATTGCCCGGCGGGAGATTAGAGTTTATGGAAACCCCCGAAGCGGCATTAATCAGGGAAATCAAAGAAGAAGCCGGCATTGATGTTTCCATCATCAAATTATTGAGTTCCTGGATTTTTTCACGGGAGCAAAATTCCCAAATCGTCGGGTTAACTTTTTTATGCGATTCACAATGCGGTAATATCCAATTATCCCGGGAGCATAAAGAATATGCCTGGATTTATCCTGAAGAAATCATGAATTATCAATTTATCCCCGTCGTCCTGAATGATTTAAAGCAATATGATTGGAATGAGATTCAACAAGATATTAAGAAGCGTTTTTAAAACCGAGGAAGTAAATGATAAACTGTCGCTTGTTTATTTGGAAAAGATGAAATACCGGTAAATATTATAACAACGTATAAAACTGTTATATCTGTTACGGACGCGGCTTATTGTAAGAAAGGCTGCGTTGTTTTAATTTTATCGCCAAAGTATAAAGAACCAGCAGGATAATCACAAAAATATCCGAAATATTTATAGGTAAAAATTTGTTATAAGTATCAAAAATCCGGGGAAAGTTAAAGGAATTTATATAATCTCTTGTCGGATCAGTTCAAAAAACAATAATAAGGAGGTCGCGTGAATGAAGGATTACTTACAGATTGCCAACGGTGGTATCTTTTATCTCTGCGGGGTTGTAATCACGATTTTGGTTTTATTGCAGGCGTTCTTTTTTATCCGGATTTCATTTAAGGAAGGAAAAAAGCTTGGTTTGAGCAAGGAAAAAATGTTTAAAGCCTTACGAATCGGAGTGATAACCAGTATTATACCCACGATTCCCGCCATCATCGCTTTGATTGCCATGGTCCCGATCTTGGGTCTCCCGATTCCATGGATCCGCCAAACAATCATGGGGTCAACTACTTATGAATTAGTGGCCGCCGGGATCGGCGCCAAAGCAATGAGTGTCAGTTATGGTGGACCCGATTTCAAGGGGCCGGCATTCGCATCCACGATCTGGATTATGACTCTCGGTTCCATTTGGGCCGTATTGATTGTCGTATTTTTCCTGCGCCGTTTTCAAAGCAAGATTTCCCCGGCCTCCGGTGGTGATCCGGTCTGGCGAAACATTTTAATCAATGCGGCCTTCTTTGGAGTATTCAGTATCTTTATTGCCGATCCGATTGTCGCTGGGGGCGTTCCGCTCGTTACATTGATTGCCGGTGCTATCTTAATGGCCATACTCGCCGTTTTGGTTGTAAAATTAAAGATCAACTGGCTGAGGGAATTTGCGTTAACCATCAGTATGGTTGGGGCGATGATTTGCGCGGTGCTGGCTACTAATATTCTTTTATAAGGAGTGAGGAATATGTCCAAAAATAAAACTACCGGATCCGCGGGATCCGACTATGAAAATTATATTCACATTATGGGACGAATTACTTTAAGCCTCGGCTTTATCTTAAGCGCTATTCCGCCATTGTTATTATGGCTGATCTACGGGATCTTTCCTCCGCTAAAAAACCTTTTGAATGGAATTATCGGTATTTCATCGCTAATGCTGCCGGTATCGATTGTGGAAGTTTTGACATTTGCACCGATACTTGGCGCCGGCGCCCTCTATATGGCTTACTTGACCGGAAATCTTACCAACTTGAAAATCCCCTGCGCCGCGACGGCTATTGAAGCCGTCGAAGTGAAACCTTCAACCCGCGAAGGAGATATTATCGCCAACATCGCCATCGCCGGTACGGTAATTACCAGTATAATAATGTTAATCATTGGAGTAGTCCTGATTGCGCCTATTACTGCACAATTGAACAACCCGGCTATCAAACCGGCTTTTGAACAAATTTTACCGGCTTTGTTCGGTGCAATCGGCGCCTTTTACATCTTAAAGGAGTGGAAACTGGCTGTAGCGCCGTTAGTTGTCGCTGTTTTGTTGAGCTTATTTGTCAAAGGGTTGTCTTCCTCGATCACTATCCCGATTTGTGTTGCAATCTCGATACTGGTCGCCCGTTATCTGTATAACCATAATTTAATCAAATCGTTTGAAAAGATCGAGGACTAAAGTAATGGAGTTAACCGTGGTTTTTCTAAAAATACTGCTGAGAATCATGGGTCTAATAACCGGAAAACGTTTCCGTTCTTCCCGGGAAATCGAAGGCAACTTTAAGTATATGGACTGGAACGAGAAATTGTGGTGGGCTTACAAGGCCTTAATCCGCCAAGTGGAACGCGCCCAAAAAGGCACGCAAATTGAAGAGTATTTTGCGGGTCAAAACCTTGATTTCCAGCCTGGCCGGGATTTCGATGTCAAATCCCGGCTGACGCTTACCGCGGGAGGCGATTTGAGCGCTTCGGAAGTTGTTTACCCGGAAAGTACCGTTCATTTATGGGATGACGTCGCGAAATTTTATTTTTCCGGCGATATTAACTGCGCCAATCTGGAGGCTCCCCTGGATCCTTCCAAGCCGCCCAGCGGTGTCCCCGCCGTATGCTTGACGGCGCCCGATTTAAATACCAGTCCGGCGATGCTGGACCGCTTTGCCGGCAATGGTCCGGGCATCAAATTTTGGGCCACTGCCAACAACCATTCCCTAGACCAGGGCGAATCGGGACTCATTGCCACCCTTGATTTTTTAGATGCACGGAGGTATCCGCACGCCGGTACTTCTCGGACCTCCGCCGAACAAATGGCAGTCCCCTTAATTGAAAAAAACGGCATCCGGGTGGCCTTCCTTTCCTACACCTTCAGTCTGAACCGTTATGACCCGATTCCCGGTAAGGAGTACATGACCAACTTGATCCGTTTAAATAAACCTGGTTCAAGCATTGATTTGGTTCAAAAGCAGTGTCAAATTGCCCATGACTTGAACGCGGATATAATTGTGGCAATATTGCACTGGAGTATCGAGTTCGAGACCTATCCGCTTCAAAACATCATTACCATGGGCCATCGTATCATGGAATGCGGTGTCGATATTATCCTGGGAGGCCATCCCCACGTGGCTCAACCCATGGAGCGGTATCATTTCCATGACCCGTATCTTAACCGGGATAAAGAAGGTTTTATCATTTATTCCCTGGGGGAATTGGTATCCTATAACGCTTTCAGTAAAAATTCCCGGCTTGCCTGGCTCTTGAAACTGGAAATTGCCAAAGGGATCTTCGCCGGTGCGGGAATTACTAAAATAACCGGATTAAAAGTATTGCCCATCTATACCTGGATCCGCAACCTGCCGGGGGGACTGTATGACTATCGGTTATTGGATTTTCGTAAAATGATGGCTCTTTTAAGCCACGGTGAAAACCCGCACGGATTTACCAACCGGGAGATTAAAGAGTTGAAACGCCTTGAGTCCTTGCTTTATAACCGTTTATTACCGGCTAACGCATCAAATATTTTAGCCGATTAATAGTGGTTCAAAAATCTTTAATTAACCACGAATACACACGAATTAACACCAATAAGTCATTGATAATACGGTTTTCGTCAGTATTAGTGTCCATTAGTGGTTCCCAACTGTTTTTTGTTTTAATTAATCATGAATGTCCTTAGTGGTTCATAACTGTAATGTACCCTGGATATTATAGAGCGGGAGGAGAATTTATATCAAATCATCTGACCAAATACCCGAATTACTCGCGGGTGAGTCAATTGATCTTTTGGGACGCAAAGGTTTGCGTATTATTCAAAACCCGGCGAAATTTAAATTCACCATTGACGCCTTTATCCTGGCCGGTTTCATCGCCCCCAGACCACGGCATCAAATAATCGACCTCGGCGCGGGCAGTGGAGTGCTGCCGCTTTTAATTGCCGGTTCGCGGGAAATTGCTAAAATATACGGCCTGGAAATACAGCCCGAATTAGTTTCAATGGCGCGGCGAAGCGTGCATTTGAACAAGCTGGATCATAAAATTACCATCCTGGGTGGAGATTTACGTGATTTACCGGTTTCGCTGAAACCGAATTCCTTTGATTATGTAATTTCCAACCCGCCCTTCTTCCAGGTCCGGCAGGGAATCGTTTCCGAAAACGAAGCTCTGGCCAAGGCGAAATTCGAAATCGGTTGTACCCTGGAAGATGTTATCAAGGCCGCCGCCAAACTGGTAAAGGCGAACGGCAAAGTAGCCGTAATCTATCCCGCCGGCCGTTTGCCGGATTTGATGCTGACAGTCGACAAATTTCACTTAAATCCCGTTCGCTTGCGATTCGTATACCCCAAACCGGCAACCAACAGCAATTTATTACTTTTAGAAGCCAAACCCGGTTCCAAATGTCCTTTAGAAGTATTTCCACCTTTAACCGTTCACAATCAAAACGGAGAATACACCGAAGAGATGAACCGGATTTTTGAGGGACAATAATTTACTTCTTATTCCCAGTCCACCTTTCCCGTAATACGGGACAATGCAAGTTTACTTTTTTTCCTTCATCCAACGTTCCCGTAATACGGGACAATGCAAGTTTACTTTTTTTCCTTCATCCAACGTTCCCGTAAATAATAGGCCGCCATTTTCGGCTGCCGGTCGCGGGTGAAAACTCCCTTGCGATTGCCAATAACCCGGTTAATCCCCTGTTTGGTCATAAAATCGGCCAGGTTCCAGACGTGTTCTCCGATGACGAAATCAAGCTCGTCCAAAGTTTCACAATACTTTCGCAACAATTCGACCTGAAACTCCTCGGAAAACATCTGCGGGGATAAAGTATGAAATCCGGCGATCGCATCCGCGCCAAACTCGGTTAACATCACCGGTTTTCCGTATTTCGAGTGCCATTGCTCCAGATCGGTTTTGAGTCGATGCTGAATTGTTTCCAAATGACCTTCCTCAATATACCATGCATGATAACGATTAACACAAATCAGGTCAAAAAGATGTCCGCATTTTTCAGTATCGACCGAAGCATTCATAACCATAGTCACTAAACGAGTGGAATCCAAAGCCCGGATGGTTTCCGTCACCTTTTTAAAATAGGGCAAAGAGTTCTCCTCGCAGGAATCCGGTTCATTCGCCACGCTCCACATAATGACGCAGGGATGATTTTTGTCGCGGCGGTATAATTCGGTTAATAACCGGCAATGATTCTCCAGCGTTTTTTCATTGACATGATCCGCGCTGAAAACCGGCATCTTGCCCCAGGTTTGAAGCCCTACCGCCGATATTTCATCAATGACCAGTATCCCCAGACGGTCGCAAAGCCGCATCATCTCTTCGGTATAAGGATAATGCGAGGTTCGAAATGAATTAGCGCCCAGCCACCGCATCAGATTTAAGTCCTTTTGAATCAACGGCAGGTTTAAACCCCGTCCCACCAAGTAGAAATCATCATGGCGGGAACATCCTTTCAAGTAGACCGGTTCCCCATTAAGCAACAATTGATTCCCATCAATTGCCGCCGTCCGAATCCCAAACTCCTCGAAGTATTGATCAACTAACTTATCTTGTTCATCGAAAAGCTCAACCCGCATTTTATATAAATAAGGATGATTCAATCCCCATAGCTCGAAAGACTCCAATTGAAAACGGCCACTATCGGCTTTGATTTCCAGGGAAGCCGCTTCCCGGCCGGATTGATCGATAATGGCGACCCGCCGTCGCGGTGAATGACCCGATATTTCCAATTGAAATTCAATATGTGCCTGATTATTGGTTAAACTGGTCCGGATAATTATATCGGTTAAAAACGTTGGTCCGGTTGTATACAAACAAACCGAACGATGGATGCCTGAATAATTAAAAAAGTCAAAATAATATTGAAGTTCTTGTCGATCACTTCCCGGTATACTTCGTAAAAAACCCGGCGGGATCGTGGACCAATCCAGAATATTATTTACCCGGATTGCAACCACGTTTTCCGCGCCGATATGTAGTAATAACGTCGCATCCGCCTCAAACGGCAAATGTCCGCCATCTTGTTTCATCAATACGGTTCCATTAACCCAAACCGTTGCCCGGTAATTCACCGCTCCGCACCGAAGCATGATTCGCTTTCCTGTCCAGGCGGCCGGCACGAAAAAACGCCGAAAATACCAGACACTGCCCAAATAGTCGCGTAATTGCGGCTGCATCGTCAATTCGTTAAAACTGGCCGGAACCGCCATTGGTTCGGGATCCGGCAATTGGTAAAACCAACCCCGTTCCTCCCCAACCTCATCCGGATCGGTTTGAAAATCCCAAAAACCGTCCAGGGTATTTAATTCCCGCAATTGATTCACTTGTGGATATAGCATGGTTTCTCCTCCGGTTAATATAAAAAAATCGAACTTCATCCCTCCAAGGACTAATGCCGTCTACCAAAACGCGCAAGGGCCCTTCAATTTTCATTATATTATTCAGCATCATACCTTGGGAAATCCTTTTTTATCCCGGAAAATTTCTTCAAAATACTTTACCACACTTCAGTTCTCCAAATCAGGACTTTGGTCTTATTAAGTTTTTAACATGGCGGCCGATAATTGTAATGAAAAGCAGGGAAGCTACGATCATCCGCCAGGGAAGGCGGTTTTATTTTTTTTGATGTTATTTATGCATATAGAGACCTATTAAAACCAGTCGCTTTTCAATGACCTCCGGCATAAAATAACCCTAGGAGGTGACCGGTTACTATGGAAACCGCGGCAATAAAAAATAAAATCGATCAACTGGTCTTGATAATAACCAGTTTAAGCAATAGTCAAAGACTTATTAGCCAAGTGGCGTTGGATTTGCAAGGATTGGGGCTCGCCAAAAAACATCAAATCAAGGAAGCCATCGATCAAACAAGCGAATTAGGGGAAATTCTAGCAGTTTATATCAATTACCTGAAACAATATACCTGTCATTCAACGGATCTCTGCTTTGAACCGGATAACGACTAATTTTAATTCATTTACCTATCAAGAAAAGGTCTATTTCAGCCGAATTAATTTATAAGCTACGTTTTAAAGGAGAAATTCCATGGGAAAACGGATTTTAGTGGTTGATGACGCCGCCGTGATGCGGTTTATTTTAAGTAAAATACTAACAGCCGGTGGTTATGAAATCGTTGGAGAAGCAGAAACCGGATCCGATGCGGTAAAAAAATATAAGGCTTTAAAACCGGATTTGGTCACGATGGATATAACCATGCCGGAATCAAGCGGAATTACCGCTCTCAAGGAAATTCGCGGTTTTGATCCGGAAGCTAAAGTAATCATTTGTTCGGCAATGGGGCAAAAAATATTAATCAGCGAGGCAATGCAAGCCGGGGCCATCGATTTTATTATTAAACCGTTTGAAGATTACCAGGTAGTAGAAGCGGTAAAACGGGTGTTAAAATAATCGGACGCCACGAATTTAAATTGGTTCCGGGATT
>JBJKPO010000429.1:0-5564 GCA_046706235.1 Bacillota bacterium
CTTTCGTTTATAACCACCGATATCGCGATTGACAAGAAAATACTGGATCAGGCGATAGCTACGGCGGGAGAGCATACGTTCAACCGGATTACGGTGGATGGCGATACCAGTACTAATGATTGTTTACTGATTTTAGCCAATGGAATGGCCGGCAATAAAAGAATTGGCGCCGATGGTCCGGATTTCCGGCTGTTCTTAGAAGCATTAACCTCAGTCTGCCGGGTATTGGCCAAAATGATCGCCCGGGACGGCGAAGGCGCCACCAAGTTTGTGGAGATTAAGGTTGCCGGGGTCCGGACCGAGGAGGAAGCGGTCCGGATCGGCAAAACAATAGCCGGATCCAACCTGGTAAAAACGGCTCTATTCGGCGAAGACGCCAATTGGGGTCGGATTTTAGCGGCGGTGGGGTATTCCGGCATACCGGTTCAACCCGGACGGATTGATATTTATCTGGGTGATTTATTGGTGTGTCAAGGAGGAACCGGGCTGGCTTTTGATGAAACCAAAGCCAAACAAATTTTAACCGGGAAAGACATCCTGATCACCGTTGATTTGGGATTGGGCATTGCCGAAGCCAGTGTTTGGACTTGCGATTTCAGTTACGATTATGTGAAAATCAACGGCAGCTATCGAACTTGATATAGACAGGAGTGGTATTATGGATGACTTAATTGCCAAAGCCGGTGTATTAATTGAAGCGGTTCCATACATACGAACCTATCATGGCAAGATCTTTGTAATTAAATATGGCGGAAATGCCATGATTAACGAAAGTTTAAAACAAGGCGTGATGCAGGATATCGTTCTATTAAAGTTTTTAGGAGTTAACCCGGTAGTGATTCACGGGGGCGGGCCGGAAATTACCCAAATGCTGAACCGGGTCGGCAAAAAATCTGAGTTTGTGCAGGGTTTACGGGTAACCGACGCCGAAACCATGGAGATCGTTCAAATGGTGCTGGTTGGGAAACTCAACAAGGAAATTGTTTCCAGGTTAAACTTAACCGGTGGAAAAGCGGTGGGCTTATCCGGCCAAGACGCCAACTTTTTAATAGCCCGTAAAACCACCCCGACCATGCCGGAAAAGTTCCAGGGCGAGGTCCCCGACATCGGCTATGTCGGAGAAGTCGTTCAAATTAATACTACGATTTTGGAACAGTTGATTAATCAAAACTACATCCCGGTGGTGTCTTCCATCGGAGCCGGCGCCGACGGTTCAAGTTATAATATCAACGCCGATACCGCGGCCGGGGAGTTGGCGGCCGCCTTAAAAGCCGAGAAACTGATCATGCTGACCGACGTGGAAGGAATTTTTGAAGATTACCGTGATAAATCCAGCTTAATCTCGGCGCTAAGGATCGACCGGGCATATCAAATGATAAACGATGGTAAAATCGAGGGGGGAATGATCCCCAAAGTTCAAGCTTGTATCACCGCTTTGAAGGGCGGCGTAAACCGTACTCACATTATCGACGGCCGGCAACTGCACTCGATGCTGCTTGAGATTTTAACCGATAAAGGCATCGGCACCATGGTGGTGGAAGCTTAAAAAGTGTGAAGTGTGAAGTGTGAAGTGTGAAGGGTGAAGGGTGAAAAATTTAGAATTTGTAACTATGGGATGTTTGAAACAGGAGGGATTACTGATGAATAATGAGTCTTTAATTAAAATCGGACAGGAAACGGTCATGAAGAATGTGGGACGTTTGCCTTTGGTTTTTACCAGGGGCGAGGGTTCCAGGGTTTGGGACGCTACTGGGAAGGAATATCTTGATTTTTTAATGGGAATATCGGTAAATAATTTCGGCCATTGTAATCCGGTTATTACCGCGGCTTTAGCCCGACAAACCGGGAAAATCCTTCATGTTTCCAATTATTTTTATCTTGAAGAACAAATTTTGTTAGCGCAAGAGCTAACCAAATTAACCGGTTACCGGCAGGTCTTTTTTGCCAATAGCGGGGCGGAAGTTAATGAAGCTGCCTTGAAACTAGCCCGGAAGTATGGTAAGGTCAAGTTGGGCGGCAAATATCAGATCGTTACCGCGCTCAATTCTTTTCATGGGCGTACTTACGGCGCAATTTCCGCCACCGGTCAGCCCAAATATCAGGAAAGTTTTAAACCGATTGTACCTGGATTCGTTTACGCGGAGTTTAACAACCTTGACTCCTGGAAAGCAGCGATTACCAATGAAACCTGCGCCATCATGATCGAGCTGGTGCAGGGCGAAGGCGGGGTCAATCCGGCGGAGCCGCGGTTTGTCGAAGGATTAATCGAACTTTGCCGCCAAAACAATCTGTTGTTTATTGCCGATGAGGTTCAAACCGGACTGGGACGGACCGGCAAGTATTTTGCATATGAACACTACGGCTTTAAACCGGATGCGATCACCATCGCCAAAAGCCTGGGCGGCGGTATCCCTTGCGGCGCCCTGCTGGTGAATGATAAGGCCAATTTATTTACTCCGGGCGACCACAGCACCACCATTGGAGGCGGTAGTATGGCGTTTATCGCGGGATTGGCGACTTTAAAACTATTGCAGGAACCGGAATTAATTGAGTCGGTGGTTAAAAAAGGCCAATATATCAAAGAAACCTGGCAGTCGTGGCGTAATGAAATACCGGTAATTAAAGAAATACGTGGTTTGGGAATGATGCTGGCCCTGGAGTTGAGTATCCCCAGCAAACCAGTAATGAGTGCCTGCCTGGATGCCGGATTGATTGTAAATGCGGTTACCGAAACCACCATCCGGATTTTACCGGCGTTGAATATAAATGATGACGATCTGGATAAAGGGTTGGCGATTATGAAGAAGGTGTTAAAACAGTTTTAACTCACCCCCTGCGATCTATTGTATTTAATGTAACTTTTGAACCATCCCCCTCTCTTTTCAGAGGAAGTTCATAGAAGAGGCTCAAAAAAGAGGGGGACTTCGAAAGCCGGGTGGTAATAGTTTTTAATTGGAATGTCGTTAAAACTATTGTAAAGGAGCAATTTCCAATGAAACAATCAGTAAAAAAAGTTGTATTAGCCTATTCGGGCGGTTTGGATACCTCGGTAATCATCCCTTGGTTGAAAGAAAATTACGGTTGCGAAGTCATAGCCTACGCGGCCGATGTCGGGCAGGGGGAAGAGTTGGAGCCGCTTCAGGAAAAGGCGATCAAAACCGGCGCTAGTAAGATCTATATCGAGGATTTGAAGAGCGAATTTGTCACCGATTTTATCTTTCCGATGCTTAAAGCGGGAGCGATTTACGAAGATAAATACCTGATGGGGACCTCGGTCGCCCGGCCGGTTATCGCTAAACGCCAGGTCGAAATCGCCGTGAAAGAAGGGGCTGATGCAGTGGCCCATGGCGCGACCGGCAAGGGAAACGATCAGGTCCGTTTTGAATTAACCTTTAAGGCCTTAAAACCGGATTTAACAATCATCGCCCCCTGGCGGGAATGGGATTTGAAATCACGGGAGGACGAGATTGAGTATGCTGCCAAACGGGGGATTTCGGTACCGGTAACCAAGGAAAAGCCGTATTCGATGGACCGGAATCTCTGGCATATCAGTTACGAGGGCGGTATCCTGGAGAATCCCTGGAACGAATACACTGACGACATGTTCCTGTATACCACCGCTCCCGAAAAAGCCCCCGATCAACCCGAGATTATTACCGTGGACTTTGAAAAGGGAATTCCGGTGGCCGTTAACGGCCAGGGTTACGATCCGGTCGCTTTGGTGTTTAAATTGAATGAAATCGGCGGTAAACACGGGGCTGGCCGGGTCGATATCGTGGAGAACCGGCTGGTTGGGATGAAATCCCGCGGCGTATACGAAACCCCAGGTGGCGCGATCCTTTATGAGGCTCACCATGCGTTGGAAACCATCACTTTGGACCGGGATACCCTGCATTTTAAACAGATGATCGCCGGCCGGTACGCGGAACTGGTTTATTACGGGCAGTGGTTTACCCCGTTGAAAGCGGCCCTGGATGCATTTGTAAATCAAACTCAAGAGCGGGTTACCGGTACGGTAAAAGTTAAATTATATAAGGGCAATGTTCAAACCGTCGGCCGGAAGTCGCCTTACTCGCTATACCAGGAAAAACTGGCGACCTTCGGGGCCGATCAAATTTATAATCAGAAAGACGCCGAAGGGTTCATCAATCTGTTCGGATTGCCTTTAAAAGTGCAGGCGATTTTAGAACAAAGCTTGAAAAAATAAAAATTTAGATTATAATAAAGGTAAGAGGTTTTTATTACAATTTGGCAACTTATCTAAATAATTAAAGCGATGAAAAAACCTAAAATATTGGTAGTATACATCGCTTTTTTTACAGCTACAGTTTATAATGTAGACAGGGGGGGAATATGGAAGGATTTTCGATTATTACTTATAAAAATAAACAAATTCAATATTCCGACTTTACTGATGTTGGTATCGTCAGAGAAAAACTATTGCAGCTTTTTGATTACTCTTTGGCGCAATGTCTGTCTCAACCCCCGAATACGGTATTATCATTAACGAATTTCACTAATTTTCAAGTTGATATGGGAATTCTCAATATCTATCGAAACCGGGGGGCTGATTTGGCTCAATATAAAAAAATTGCGGTTATAGGTTTAGCAGGCTTTTTGAGTATTGCTTATAATATTTTTATTAATCTCGTTAAAGAACACTATTCATTGAATATTAAGGTATTTAGTTCGGAACTCGAAGCGAAAGAATGGTTGGTAAGTGATTAATATCATTTAATTTTTAAAATAATTATCTAATTAACACTAAGGATCTTAATTCAGAATTTGAAACAAAATAATGGTTTGTAAGAGATTGACTCGGAATTTAAAGGAAAAGAGCGATTAGTAACAGATTAACTTGAATTTAAAAATAAAAGAAATGTTAAAATGATATTTATTAGTTCTTTAGAACTATTGTCCGATTTTTTTTTAAGTGGTATAATTAAACTAGAAGTAAAAAAAAGAATAATACTTGACAACTTTATCCGAAATGGCAAATTTAGTGAAAGCTAAAGACGCAAAGTCACGGGCCTAAAGTTAAAACGTTTAAAGCGTTGAAGCTATGGCAGCCGGGCCGCCGAAGTAGGTTGTTTTTTTGTTGCCTAAATTCGGATAATAATAAATGATTAAAAGGAGATGGTATAGTTAAGATATTTAATTAGAAAAAGTAAAGTGATATTGCATTACAGTTTTATCGAAATGGCAAATCTAGTAAAAAATAGAGATATAAAGCCATAGGCGTAAGGGATTCGAAAAGCATATATTATAAAGGGAGGGCTTAATATGTTAGAAATAAATCAAAAAGGTAAAGAAAAATATCCTTTTTTGTTCAGCCCTTTAAAAATTGGTAACTTGACCATTCCTAATCGTATTTTTTTTCCTCCGTGGGACTTTAATTGGGCTAATAAAGACGGTTCGGTTTCGGATAAACTGTATGACCTCTATGTAAGTTTAGCCGAAAACGGTTGCGGAACAATTTATACCGGAGCAGCTACCGTATCACCGGATTCTATTGCATTTGAATATAGTATGGGTATCTATGATAAACGTCAAATGGAAAGTAA
>JBJKPO010000430.1:0-4454 GCA_046706235.1 Bacillota bacterium
TGTGAGGCTTAGACCCAATTATTTTTCAATTTCAGTATACCGAAAACCAAAATATACACCGGTGAACAACTCCCGGTTAAATTCCGGGTATATATCGGCGATGTCCGAATCCAGGGGCAAATTAAAATCGACTTTGATCAATCTCAAATCAGGTGCGATAAATTGATGAAAACCGGTGAGAGTACCGTATTAATCAATGGCCAAGCCTACAATATGGTCGAGTGTTCCGGGTTGCTTACCCCGGTAAAAACCGGTACCTTCTCTCTAGGTCCGGCTAAAATGATTTGCGATGTTATGATTCAAAAACATAGTTCGAATCCGTTTGATGATTTCTTTGATAATAATTATATTAAACGAACCATGCAAATAAACAGCACCAACTCAGCGACCGTCAGCGTGCTTCCGCTTCCCGACTCGGGCAGGCCCGCTAACTTTTCCGGTGGAATCGGCCATTTTCAACTGAGCGTATCCGCCGGTCCCACCGAGATCCTCCAGGGGGATCCGGTTACCGTGAAGCTTACGGTATCCGGTTCCGGTAATCTAAAGGCGATTGCGGCTCCCCACCTGGTCAATTCCAATGGGATCAAGGTTTACGACGCTCAACGAAAAGAAGTATCCGGTCCCAATAAAAATCCGGAAGGCGAGGTGTCGTTTGAACAAGTCTTAATCCCACTGGATCCCAAGGTAAAACAGATCGGTCCATATGTCTTTTCTTATTTTGATTCTGACGCCGGCATTTATCGGGAGGCAAAAGCCGCCGCCATTCCGGTTACCGTGAAACCCAATCCCAATTTTAACGCCGCCTCCACGGTAACGACGCCGGACAATCCCGGCGGCGATGAACAACTGGGCCAGGATATCATTTTTATCAAAGATAACCCTGGCAACTTACGGCTTAATTACAAACCGCTTTATAATAAAACCTGGTTTTTAATTTTACTGCTATTGCCGGTTCTCGGGTTGCTGGGTGCCTTGACTTACCGTAGAAATCAGGAATTAATGCAAGCCGATACTCCTGAGTCCCGCGCCTTACGGGCCACTAATAACGCTAACCGGCGCCTGGCCAGGTCCAAGGAACTTAAACTGAATCAGCAATTCGATGCGCTTTTAGAGGAATTACACCTTACCATCCGGCACTATCTGGGTGAAAAATTCAACCTGGCGGCCGCCGGAATGACCGTTAAAGTGGTGGAACTTTTAGCGATCCAAGGTATCCCTTTAGAAATTCTAACGGATATCCGGGCCTTTTTTGAACGTTACGATTATTACCGGTTTACTAATTCAATCTTGAATCCAACCACCGCCCAGGAACTTTTAGGTCAAGTGGAAGCAATCATTGTCGGGTTGGAAAACTGGAAAAAGCCGAAAAAGAAGCCAAAAAAGGCTGAATCACCTGCTTCGAGGAGTGGAATTCATGGCAAAAACTAATATACTAGGTCTCATAAAACGGATTAGTCCTCTATTGACGGCAACTCTATTGCTGACTGTTTTTACGATAAACGTGGGAGGGCAGGAACCTCAGGTCCTCAAAAATCCGCAATCCCTGTTTTATCAGGCCAACGGTTATTATCAAAAACACGATTATCAAAAAGCCCTGGACCTTTACCGGCAATTGGATTCCGCCGGTTATCAAAGCGGCAATCTTTATTACAACCTGGGCAATACTTTTTATAAACTAGGCCAAAAAGGAATGGCTATTTTTTACTACGAGAAGGCCCAACGCTTGATTCCCGGCGACGCGGATCTTAGAGCCAATCTTTCTTATATGCAAGACAAAATCGGTGATATCAAAGGTCCCTGGTATTATGAGCTAAATCACTACTTGTCTTATTTGGCTACCATCGATCAATTACTGATGATTAGTTCTATTTTCTTCTTTGCCTTGATGGCGCTCATTATTTATATAATACTATTCCCTCAAAAAATAAGGACCGGCGAACAAAAATTAAAACCATTATGGCTTGGTGGTCTGATAGTGTTCGGAGTCATGCTGATATTAACCCTAACTGTTACCGTTCTTACTATCCGCCAAAACTCTCAAGCCCAAGCCGTAATGATTAAGAGCAGCGCCGAGGTCCGCTTTGAGCCTAATCCCAATGCCACACTTTATTACCAGCTCAAAGAAGGAACCACGGTCGATATTATCGGCGCGAAAGACGGCTGGCTATTCGTCAAACGTCCCGACGGCAAACGGGGCTGGGTGGAACAGCAAAATTTGGAAGGAATTTAACGAAATTGTAAAAATAATTGATTTAAGAGATTATTGAGGGTATAATCAAGTCGTGCAAAAGAGATGAAACAAAGGGGTGAGTTCTCTAAAATTGAAAGGGGAGTGATTAGTTATGAACCGCGATATTAAAAAACAAATTCCGGGGCAGAGTATCCGTAATACCTGGACGATCAACCCCCGGACCCGCGTTCATGATAATGACATTCGCAAGCACAAAAAGAAACAGCGCCAATTAAGCAAAAACGCCCTTAAAAAGGGCGATTATTCTTTTATAAATAAAATATTATAAAATATTATCATTATAAACTTTGATAAGTTCCTCCAATATCTTTTTATCGGTAATGGGCTTTACGGGAGGTTTGGGGTATCCGCCCATCACTCCCCGGTGCGCCATAATCGCCTTGATGCCCTGAATTACGCCGACATCCGGCCGTTCAAACATTTCATAAACATTATTAGCCTGAATTTGAAGTTTTACGGCTGCTTCAGTCTCACCGGCTTTAAACTTAAGCCACATGGTTTTCATATGTTTGCAGGTCACGGCCTGCAAAGCGCCGATAGAACCGTCTGCCCCGAAAAGACCTCCGGCGATGCACATCCCGTCGACACCGGTCAGAATATTAAGGTCCGGGTTATATTTTTTCAACCTTTCAAGATAATAAAAGTTGCTGTCGGTATATTTTATACCGGCAAACCCCGGGTTTTGGGACATAAGATCAAGAAAATCCTTAGGATTGGCCCTTTTTCCGGTCCGATCGTCAACGATTTCCTGGTTCCAATAAATATAGAATGGTATTCCCGCCGCATCATACAGTTTTTTAAAATATTCGACATTGTCCCGCATTGAATTATTGCCCGGCAATGGAACCGAGGAAACCGCGTATGCTCCGCACCCGGCGGCATGCTTGGCCAAATCCTCCGAATCGTCGTTATCTTGATTGTAACCGACATGGATCACCACCGGCAGTTTCCCTTTGGCCGCATCAAGCACCGCTTCCGCCCATTGTTTCCGTTCGAAAACGGTCATACACCATCCCTCTCCGGTCCAACCCAATGAATACAGCCCGTCTGCGCCTTCAGCCACATAATATTTAATGAGATTTTCGGCGGCCCTGGTATTCACATTCCCCTGTTCATCAAAGGAAGTTACCAAGGCGGGAAGTAGACCTTCCAGTTTTTTAAACATGATTAAAACCCCTCTCGGATAAAAATGTATATTCTTGTTTATATGATATCTTTATTTAGTCTTGCAGTCGATTCCGGTTTTATGGATTTACCCTGCTTATCCTTCATACTTAAACCGCAACCTCCGCTATAAAGTACGGTTCAGCCATTGCGGCCCGGAATGCGGCCAATGCCTCCGGGGAGGAATCAATCCGCCAATCCAATTCCTTTTTGATGTGAAACCAGACATACATTTTAATCATGGGGTAGGCCTTCATCCTGGCAAAGGCCTGGGTAATCCATTGCGCTTTGGTAATCCCGTTGTAATCGAACTCGCCGGTCCCCATCTCGGCAATCATGACCGGTTTATGAGCCAAATCTTGCAGCGCTTTATAGATACCGGCGAAGCAATCGTCGAAGTCCTGATAAACCCGGTCGCTGCCCCACGGATCGCGAGGATACCAGTTATAACCGTCTATTCCCAACCAATCCACATAGTCTTCTCCCGGCCAATAATTGGCCGGACTGTTCCAGGGCTCGGGCGAAATGTCGAAACCGTATGCATGAGGACACCAGACCCATTTCGCATTAGTGGCGCCCAAACGCCGGAACCGGTCGACCACATAACGCCAGACCTGTTTTACCTTGGCCGGGCCGCCGTTTTCCCGGCCGTTTTTATTGCCGCTCCATATATACCAATTGCCGTTGAATTCGTGTAGGAAACGGATGAATAGCTCCCCGCCCCATTTCTTAACATCCCTGGCGAATTGATCGATATAGACGTCGTATTTACCGGCCAGCACCTCATCAAGACCCGTTTGATCCGGCGTGCAAATCCGGGCGTTGTTCGGATCCCGGGAAGGCTGGAAGAGTTCCCAGGTAATATGAGGAATGGAACCATACCCACGGACAATTTGACAGGACTCCGCCGGAAACGGTTCATCCCAGGTAACATACCACATCATCGAAGCCGGCTTTCTTCCAATCAGCTTTTCGTATTCCTTGATCCCCGCCTCTCCCAGCCATGGAAACCGGGCCGGACCATCATTGCAAAACGCGC
>JBJKPO010000431.1:0-1463 GCA_046706235.1 Bacillota bacterium
TTAATATGGTACATTGATATTTGACACCGTTATATTGAATCATCATCACTCTCACCCCGCCAATTAGTAATTTTATTAATGCCCAAACGAATGTTCGTATCTAATATCATTTTAACACGAACAATTGTTCTAGTCAAGTATCGACGAACAAATGTTTGAAAAAACTTTTAATATGTGTTATAATCTAATAAATAAGCCTCGAACGTATATTCTTCAGTTCGCAAACGATTTATCAATAAATATTAAGGGGGTCCGTCATGGAAGATTTATCGGAAAGACAACGTGAAATTTACGAATATATCCGCAAAGAGGTACAAAAGAAAGGTTATCCGCCTTCGGTCCGTGAAATCGGCGAGGCAGTCGGTTTGAGTTCCAGTTCATCGGTTCACGCCCAACTGGAAAAGCTGGAGCAACTTGGTTACCTGCGCCGGGATCCCACCAAACCCCGGGCCATCGAAATTTTGGGGAGTGATTCCGGGTGGGACAATTTTAAATTCAAGGATCTGGTAAATGTTCCGGTGGTGGGCACGGTAACCGCCGGCGAACCGATTTTGGCCGAGCAAAATATCCAGGACTACTTTACGCTTCCCAGGGATTTTACCAATTCATCAGAGGTTTTTATGCTGCGGGTCCGGGGTGACAGCATGATTGACGCCGGAATTCACGACGGCGACATGGTAATCGTCAATCAGGATTCCTCGGCTAAAAACGGAGATATAGTGGTAGCCTTGCTTGGCGGCGAAGAAGCCACGGTAAAAAGATTTTTTAAAGAACAACGTAATATTAGACTACAACCCGAAAATGAGAAGTATGAACCGATCCTTTCGGACGAGGTCGAAATACTCGGCAGAGTCGTGGGTCTGGTGCGTAAGTTTCATTGAAAGCGTTGTGAAAAACCTTAAGATAAAGCGGTACACTCGCTTTTTCTATAAGTTATCATAATTCTATTAAACCAAGCAAATAATAACACGAAATACACGAAACAAGGCCGAAAAACACGAAAAAGTAATATACTAAAAGAATTTTAGTGCTTTTCGTGAATGGTTTTTTTCGTGTTTTTCGTGTTCAAAAGGTTTTCAGTTAAACTCCAGGGCTTACAAATTATTATATCTTTTAACCAAACTATTTTTCAGTTTGGAACCGTCATCCGCCTTTTCGATAAGCTCCCGGACGCCGGGAAATGTTAAGGCATTCCTGATGATTTCCTGATCCATTTCCGCGATGATCGTTTCAAAAGGCAGGTGAACTTTTTGGGATATTTCCGCTAAAGTTATCCGGGCCTTCTTTTGAATCTCTCTCCGGTGCGCCGGATAGCCACAGCCGAATTCCACGCTGAAAAGCTTCTCGAAAATAAACTTTAAATTGATATCTCCCGCCCATCCGTAACCCTTGTTCAGCGCCAATGAAATACTGTTGCCGCCATTTATCTGGGCAAACAGCCAGGCATCGGTAGGATCCTGGAT
>JBJKPO010000432.1:0-3536 GCA_046706235.1 Bacillota bacterium
AATCTCGGATTTACCGGGATTTTTTAATAAGGATTTCATTCATTTTTCCAGTGGCTTCGTTTAATATCCCCACCCCACATCATCATCAGGAGTATACATATCTAATCTCCGGGTCACCACAAAAGTCCGGTTTCAGGGATCTATTTAATATAATATTGAAAGTTCTTAGTAAACCATTTTAAAGTGATTGCCGTAATGATACCCCAAATTGATGAACCGATTAGCATTATTATCCCTGGAACCGGTTCGATTGTAGCAAATAAAGGCATTTTATAAAATGTTCCCATAGATAGAAGAAAACCCCAACTCAAGATCCCCAGACCTAACCCTTTAAATAGAAAGTAATTTTTTGTAGAAAATTTTATCATGTAAGAATAAATGACTCCAAATACGGCGCCTATTGTAAGGTGAGCAACCCAACCTATTATAAAGGATAATAGTCCATGAGTGGTGTGAGATAATACCAGTATTTTGGCAAAGTCGACAAAGATTCTGTCGGTTACATGTAAACTTTTAAGGATTGAACCAAAAGAATCTTGGAGTAATGCTCCAATTATACCTGAAATTGCACCGGGAGTCAGTAGATCGTTTTTATCCATGTATTTTTACATTCACTTATTTATTTTTTTTAGTATACCTGAACTCGGTTTCATTATCCTTGGGATTTTTTGGGATGCCGCAGTTTATAAATAACAACGATCGAATTAAAAAGAACTTAAGAGAATTTAACTAAATTTTAGAGAAGTTACCTCTTGACATTATGATTTTCATGCCATATAATGAGTTTGAACAATGAACAATGAACAATGAACAATGAACAACAATGAACAATGATGAGTAGTTGCGTTTCGTGAATCGCTAGTCAGGAAATAATTTGGAATCAAGAATCTAAAATTTGAAATTTGGAATCAATAATTAGATGGGGTTGAAAACCTTGCTCGAAGATGATGTAATTCTGACTTTGGAAGAAGTAAGCGAAATTTTTAAAGTAAGCACCAAAACCGTTTTAAAAATGTTGCGGGAAGAGGACTTGCCGGCCCGGAAGATTGGACGGGAATGGCGTTTTTCCAAACAGGCGTTATTTGCGTGGATGGCGGATGGTCATTCGCAAAACTACGTGAATGATGAAAACCAGGTTAAGGAATATTTTAACCAGATCGCGCCCCAGTATAACGAACAACGACGAGTCGTTTACGGTGACGCGTTGCGGCAAATCATCTTCGGCCAGGTGAAAATCGACAAAGATAATACCGTGGCCGATATCGGGGCCGGGACCGGTTATTTGACTTTGGAACTGGCTAAAAGAGCGGCCCGGGTGATTGCGGTGGATAATTCGCCCCAGATGTTATCCATCGCCAGAGAGGAAGTCGGCAAAGCGGGATTGGCCAATATCGAGTTTCTGGAGGGTAAGGCCGAAGCACTTCCACTGAGCGCGGAGGCAGTGGATCTGGCATACGCCAATATGTTGCTTCATCATGTTAATGAGCCCCCGGAAGTATTTAAGGAGATTCGCCGGATTTTAAAACCGGGCGGCCAGGTAATAATAACCGATATCGCCGAGCATGAGTATACTTGGTTACGTCAGGAAAAATCCGATTTATGGTTGGGATTCGGCAAGGATGATTTATCCGAATGGTTAAAAGAAGCCGGGTTCGGCAACATCACAGTCAAGGAAGCAGGGTGCGATTGTTGCACCGGCACCAGTGACGGCCGTAAGACGGTGAAAATACCTACATTGCTAGCAATTGGGCAAAAAAAACAAAATAGCGATCGGAGGAGAAAATAATGGGCAATACTTACAAGATTGCGGTTCTACCCGGTGACGGCACCGGACCGGAAGTGGTGGCGGAAGGAGTTAAAGTACTTAACGCAGCTGCCCGGAAATACGGGTTTAAGTTGGATCTGACTAACTACGATTTTGGTGGTGAACGCTACAAACGGACCGGAGAGGTTTTACCCGACAGCGCCGTTGAGGAATTAAAAGGTTATCAAGCCATCTTTCTCGGCGCAATCGGCCATCCCGACGTAAAACCGGGTATTTTGGAAAAGGGTATTTTGTTAAAATTGAGATTCGCATTGGATCAGTATATCAATTTACGTCCGGTTAAACTTTACCAGGGAGTGGAAACTCCGTTAAAGGATAAAGGGCCGAAGGAGATTGATTTCGTGGTCGTCAGGGAAAACAGCGAGGGGTTATATACCGGTGCCGGTGGAGTGCTTAAAAAAGGTACGCCCGATGAAGTGGCGGTACAGGAGTCGATTAACACCCGTAAAGGCGTGGAACGTTGCCTGCGTTATGCTTTTAATTACTGCCGGAAGCGTAATCAGGAAAAGAAGCTGACGCTGTGCGGCAAAACCAATGTGCTTACTTATGCCTTCGATCTTTGGGAACGGGCTTTTAATGAGATCGCCAGGGAATACTCCGATATTAAAACCGATTATGCCCATGTCGATGCCACCTGCATGTGGATGGTCAAAAACCCGGAATGGTTTGATGTAATCGTAACCGACAATATGTTTGGCGATATCATCACCGATCTGGGGGCCATGATTCAAGGCGGTATGGGAATTGCGGCCGGGGGTAACATCAACCCGGAGGGAGTTTCCATGTTTGAACCGATTGGCGGTTCGGCTCCGAAATATACCGGTCAAAATATCATTAATCCCCTGGCGGCGATTATGGCCGGCCAAATGATGCTGGATGTCCTGGGCGAAACTCAGGCGGCTGCGGCGATTGAGGCAGTGGTAATGAAGGTTGTCGCTGAAAAATTAAAGAGTTTGTCGGCTGGGAAAATGGGTTACAGCACGACTGAGGTCGGCGATTTAGTTGCCGGGTTGATTTGAACGTCAGGTTTTTAACCGGTTTCATCTCTTAGCCGGGTCGTTTACGCCCCGGATTTTGAGATATTTACCGCAAGAAACGAAATAAAAAGGAATTCCTTTGGTTATTTGTGGAATAATAACCTATTTAACCTTGATGTGGTTTAATTTAAGGTTTTGACTTCTTTCAAAAATGAGTTATAATAATTAATAAGGGAACGTCAAGGGTAAGAACCATTAAGAACGGTCTGTTTTTGATGACGTATAATTGTTCGACCAAGTTAGTTCCTGTAGTTAGTAAGATGCGTTAAGTGGTTAGTGAGTTTGGTTTGAATAGTAGCAAGACTTGTTTTTGGGTAAATCTAATTAATGAAGTAGAGGAATTAGGAAGTTGCAAGAAATATTACAAGAAATATTAGTTGTAACTTGACGTTCCCGCTAAAATATGAAAAAATCGTCCGGTTAAGGGCGGTTTTTTTATGGTTTGATTAAGTTCCAAATATACATTCACTTTTAAAAACGAAAGGAGAAAATGATGCATCGGATAACCCGTCTATGTTGGTATACGCGCTCCGTGATGCTTTTACTAATCCTGGGTGTTGGCAAAGTTGGTTCCACGGATACTGGTCGTTCCTTACTAAACGGTGTAGAGCATTTTAAACAGGCAACCATCAAGATAACCGGTTCCAAAGTATTTTATTTCGATCCTTATATGG
>JBJKPO010000433.1:0-4188 GCA_046706235.1 Bacillota bacterium
AAAACATGATGGTGAGCCAGGTGTCAAAGTCCTGTGGCGTGGCCTCCAGAAACTAAATGAAGGCCTTCGATTTGTAGAATATTTTCGATCAATTCCATCTCCTTCCCCAGATGTGGGTAATGAATAGCTCAGCCACTAGGGACTCTCTGTAGAAGAAAACTGTATTTCTACTATTCCTCTTCATAGCTTTAATTCTATGGATTTAATATACTATAGCATTGTAAAACTTTTATGTCAATAAAGCTTGTTTCTTTCCATCGTAGATATTCATTAATTCTTTTAATATGGTAAAACGTTTTGTCAATCCGTCATAATCAATATCATTTTTATTGAGCATATCCAAAAAAGGGCCAATTATCCTATATAACACGGCTTTGAGCAATAGCAAATCAAAGATCTCCATTTCATCACCGATGTTATTAAAACTATAAAGCCGATAAAATTCGGCGATTTCTTCTTTATGATAACTTTGATTTCCCCATAAATAGGTCCAATAGATAAATTGGCAAAGTGAATACAATTCGTGGCCATATGCGGGAGTGAAGTCAATTATGGAAATAACCTCGTCACCTTTAAAAATAATGTTATCGGGGCCCAAATCGGCATGAATCAATTGGCATTGCAGCGCCGCTATTTTCTCGTTGTTTTCTGTTAAAATTCTAATGGCTTCAGATATATTTCGTTTATCTTCGCTCTCAATATTCATTTCCGGTAAGTATTTAGGAAACTCCTCGGTAATAAAACCGATTGATCTCGCCTGGTCCCAATGATTTCTAGCCTTAATTTCATCCTTGTTAAACGGAACCGTCTTTAACGCCTCATTACATTTCTTAATGTATTTAACGGCATTTTGTAATTGAAGTTGATTTAACGACTTATAGATATCACCGTCGATGAATTCGTAAAGGACTATACCTTCCGTCGTTATATTTAAACCGTGCTTGGCTTTAATTATTTTGCTCTGCCGCATGTTTTCCCGGTTTAAAACATCTTGTACTTTCTCATATATATTGATAAAATCGGTCCTTTCATTTGTTTTTGCTATGTATTTTTTAGATTCGGTTTCAACAAAATAAGTATTGCCACTGCCATTCTCTGTTTTTGTAATTCAAACAATAGACCCTATATCATATTTGTTTGTAATAATGTTGATTAATTCCACTTTATATCAACCTCATACCCTCGAGGTATATTGACAATGTTTTCATCGGAATAGCCTAAAGACAGCACTCCCAAAACATGCTCTTGAATATTCAAACGCTTTTTCAATTTTTTTCTCATATTCAGCGTATATAATAACGAATCCATCAGGCAATTTCCTATTTCCAATGCTTCGGCCATATACATGACGGTTGCCAATACATAATGGGCGCTGTTTTCGGTTACCGGGACTTTTCGATCGCCCGTCAAGATAATCAAAGCTTGAGTATTCTTTTTAACGACTTGCTTTCTATCAAATAAATCATACTCCATTTTTCGTTTAATGGTATCCATTTCTTTGGAAAACAGTTTCACAAAAGCAGTAACCGGTTTGAATCCGAATAGCAGCCGGTACATTATCCTTACCATGGATAGCGCTTCCCTATCTATTTCAGCAATCAGTTCTTGGTTATCAACTACTAGAATTGAGATATTTTTATTTTGATTCGGCGCATATTTGGCGACTGATACAATCTCTTGAATAACCGGGCCGGGAATGGGCCGGTCTTGGAAATGTTTAATCGAGCGCCGCCTTTCAAATAGTGATCCCAATGCCTCGGGTGAACATTTCCGATCATTGCCGGCAATTTTATCCGGATAGGTGTTATTTACCATAATCGCTTGCACGGGACAAATCGTGACACACTTCTGGCAAGTATTGCATAAAGAATGATCAAAAACCGGATATCCGTCTTGTTCCGAAATGCAGTATTTCTTCATCGTTCGAGTACATTTACCACATTTGATACATCTGCCGGTATCCACCGTAATCATCATTTTTCCTCCAATTTTGAAATTCGTAAATTAAGCGCGAATCGCGTCACATAATAAAATTTCTGTTTCCATGTCCCGCAAATTATATCGCCTTTTTTATCCAGGGAATATCAATTGCCCGGAACCATCATCGCATTGATTATCATTATTTGGGGCGGCCTTTGGATCCAATTTACCTTAATTGATCGTCTCTTCTTCTTATGCGAATCTATACCCGGCGTAAAAAAACTGTTTCAATGGAGTCATACGAAAAAATTTCGCCGTTATAGCGCGCCTGGATTCAAACCAATCGCGAAAGGGTGAGCGCAATGCAGCAAATTCTTATTTTAAATGCCAATCCCTCCAGGAATAAATTACAAAGTATTCAGACTTATAACCAACGGTCGTTTGGTTTTATTGAGGTTGTTTCAATTTAACCCTATCTTCAACGGCTATCACACCTTGATTGGAAACAATCTGACAAGTCGCGGATTTTTCTTTGACTTCAACGACCTCTATTTCTGCTATAACTTCGCAAATCTCATCAATAATTTCATGAGTGACCGGATCTTTTACAGTTTCGGAGACATGTTCGACCTCGAAAACATCGCCGGGTTCGATTCCATCATCAATCCCGAGATTGATAATAACTTTATCCGTACTGACAAAAGCCACCAAACCGGTGAGCGGTTTATTCATTTTTTCTTCATAAGCTTGGACCGCCAGCTTTGTCGCCACATCGGTTACCGCATCCCGCAACGCAATTCCAAGGTTTGTCTTGTAAAAATTATTACTAAAAAGCATTCTGCTATTTCTAGCGGCGAACTCGAAATTGGTCTGCTTTTTCTCCCCCACGCCGGTAACGGAAAGAACTATTTCCGTGGTTGATGTATCGACCATGCGAACGTCAAGCGCTACTCGCGCAACCATGGATTTTATCGCCAGGCCAAATGATTTCCCGGGTATAATAAAATTTCCGCCTTTCGTTCGGTTCGAAAACTCGGTAACCCGGCCCATTATTAAGTATTTCACGCCGATTATTTTTCCCAAATCCGCCGCGGTTTTCGGGTCGCCTAAGATATTGGTCAGCTTTTGTTCATTTAATATTGCTTCTACTTGTTCCCGTTCAACTATCCGGAATTTTTTCGTCTCCAGCAAAGCGGTGACTAATTCGTTGGAAACTCCTTTCCCCACATCATAACTGTTGCTCCACCAACGTTCTCGAATCGGGCTGTCATCAAAAGGGAATACCGCGATCCGGTAAAGCCGGTTAGCGCCAAATACTGGAAAAAGCAAGACAACGCCCCATAAAATGAATAATAAACTAAAAATATATTTACGGCTCAAATTGCAGCCTCCTCGGAGTATTTAACAATTTTAAAACCAACCGCGACCGGATAATTTATTGGCAAGCCCTTTGGCTAATTCCGGGATCTCCTTTTGAAATTCGGCCATCTCCTTGCTGGAGAAATTATGCGATAATTTTACTTCTTTAACTATATTACCTCCGGGAACCGCTAAGACCCTGGCGTTAATCTTGAATTTGTTGGATTTTTTCCCTTCGGATACAATCTCCCCGATAATTACTTCATCAGCGCCGATGATCCGCCCGATATCCATAGCCAGGCTTTCATTCAAACTATCGCTCAACCCTTTGGCTTGTTCTTCCATCACCGCCTGGACTTTGCGATAATCGATCATTGAAAATTTCTTCGATTCGGCGGCCTTGTCCGAAAGATAGGATTGTAACGATTGAATTAGAGGTGTTTCCATGCCTAATTGGGAACTACGGTTAATAAAGAATATAATGGCTCGCAAGGGGGTTTTTCCTTGAAATTTGGCTTTGATCCGGGTAATCCGATCCAGGACGTCTTGGTAATTAGGATTATAAACGTAGGCTTTTTCGTATTCCTTGAGAGCTTCCGGCAATTGATTCTGGCTTTCGTAAGTCCTGCCTAAATTATAATATCTGGCCACCATATCTTGCGAAAGACTGTCAAGTTTCGACTTGGCGTCAACGGATGTAGGGTTATAAAACAAGGCCTTTTTATAAAGCGCCAATGCTTCCTCATATTTTTCCTTAGCCTTGGAATCGTCCCCCATTTGTTCCAACATTGACGAAGCCTGTTTACGGGCATTTTCCAATTTACTTTGGATATTTTTGTATTTGGAATATTCCTTGACCGCTTGGGCATAAGCGACGGCGGCGAGATCCCAACGCCCTTCGGCCGCGTA
>JBJKPO010000434.1:0-5376 GCA_046706235.1 Bacillota bacterium
TTTTAAAAGGCTTGCGGGGGGAAATAACTCTTGCCGGGCAAAGTCTGATTAACTTGGAACCGGAGAAAATTGTAAACCTGGGAGTGTCGATGGCGCCGGAAGACCGGGGTTTGTTTCCACCGTTAACAGTCGCTGACAATTTGACATTAGGCGCTTATTCGAGACTGACCGGCCGTAAAAAAAAGAAAACGGCTAAAAGTCAAGTTAACGCCGATCTGGAACAGGTCTTGGAATTGTTTCCGATTCTTCGCGAACGGTTAAAGCAACCGGTGGGCACTTTATCCGGCGGCCAGCAACAAATGGTGGCCATCGGCCGGGCCTTTATGACCAAACCGCGCTTGTTACTACTGGACGAGCCTTCGCTCGGACTTGCTCCGCTCGTCGTGAAGGAAATATTCAAAGCGATTACGACCTTGAACCATAATGGGGTTACCATATTGCTGGTGGAACAAAACGCCAATCTGGCCCTGAAAATAGCTAGCCGGGGGTATGTCATGGAGAACGGCCGGATTCAGATTTCGGGTTCGGCGGTGGAGTTGTCGAATCACCCGGAAGTGCGGCAGGCTTATTTGGGAAGAAGTTATGGAGCGGGGTGAGAGAACTCACCTCTTCTTGCTCTGCCTCTCTTTTTCGTAAAGAGAGGCGGAGAAGGCTAATTCAAAGAAGTTATCTTATCGCAATCATACTCTAACCCCCAGCTAAATGCATCTTGATTTTTTACCGCGAATACACGCTAATGGATTTGAACCGGAGTTGAAAATGGTTCAGGTTTTTAATTTATTCCATCCCGAAGCAGGAAATAATATTAATAAATCGAAATACTTTTCCTAGCAAATCGGCTTTCCTTTATTACTGGGAATAATAAATTATCCTTATAAAGTTTGTTTTTAGCGAACTTAAAGGGATAATTTTAAATTACAGCTGCATTACTATAAGTTATCAAGGGAGACGACACAGATGATGGAACCGGAAAAAGCCAACATTAACCCAACTCCAGAATCCGCCGGGCTTAAAACCAGGCCGCAATTTCCCAAACGGGCGGTGATTACCGGGGGAATGCCGTATGGCAATAAGGAACTCCATTTTGGCCATATCGGCGGGGTCTTTGTGCATGCGGACACTTACGCCCGTTTTTTGCGGGACCGCATCGGCGCGGAAAATGTAATCTTTGTGTCCGGGACCGATTGTTACGGCTCTCCCATCCTGGAATATTACCGTCAAATAGCCGCCAAGGGGGAATTTAGCGGTTCGATTGACGAGTTTGTCCAGTTTAACCACAATAAGCAAAAAGAAGTATTGCGGGATTACGACATTAGCCTGAACCTGTTCGCTGCTTCCAGCTTTGGCCGGTCGGCGGAGATTCATCGCGAAGTCAGCAATTACTTCATCAATCAATTATTTGCCAACGGGCGGCTAATGAAAATGTCCACCTCGCAGTTTTACGACCCGGAGTTTGACGTATTTCTAAATGGACGCCAGGTGGTGGGCCAGTGTCCCATTCAAGGCTGCGCTTCCGAAAGAGGTTATGCGGATGAATGCGCCCTGGGGCATCAGTATATGCCGGTGGATTTAATCAATCCCAAGAGTACCCTTTCCGGCAAGAAGCCGGAGATGAGGGACGTCACCAACTGGTATTTCAGACTGGGCGATTTTTTTGATTTATTGACAAATTGGGTTGAGACCATGAAACAGCTTCCCAATTGCCGGCATTTTGTAGTAAAAAGTATTCAAGAGTTCCTTGAACCGCCTGTTATATATGTGAAGCGGGATCAGAACGAACTGTTGGAATCAGTTAAAGACCGACTGCCAGCCCATACTGTCAGGGATGAAGAAAATAAACCATCGTTGATGCTCATTTTTGACGATTTGACCGCCCGAGAAAAGGCGTGTTTGCTATTGGCCGGGCAGGGGATCCGTTTTCGCACCGGTAAAACGTTGGTGCCGTTTCGATTGACCGGTAATATCGAATGGGGAGTACCGGCGCCCGCTTTGGAGGGTTTGGATAATTTAACCGTCTGGGTCTGGCCGGAGTCGCTCTGGGCGCCAATCTCCTTTACCAGAACTTATCTTGAGCAACTGGGCAAGGACGGGGACGCCTGGAAAGATTGGTGGTGCTCCAAGGAGGCCAAAGTATATCAGTTTATTGGAGCGGATAACGTTTACTTTTACGGGCCGGTGGAAATGGCAATGTTTATGGGGCTTCTAAAAGACGACCCTTCGGTTGATCCACCGGATGGGAAACTGCAGTTGCCGGACCTGATAGTTAACAACCATATTTTATTTTTAGATAAAAAGGCAAGCAGCAGCGGCAATATAAAACCACCGATGGCCGGAGACTTGCTTGAATACTATACCGCGGAACAGTTAAGAGCTCATTTCCTTGGTCTGGGGCTTGGAATCAGAAGCGTAAGCTTTCAACCAAAGCCACTAAATCCGAAAGCCGGTGAAAAAGACAGCGATCCGGTATTGAAAGAGGGTAACCTGCTTACCAACGTGTTTAACCGGGCGGTGCGTTCCTGCTTTTATACCACCCAGAAATATTACGACGGGAAAATACCGATGGGGGATGTAAGTCCGGAGATCCTGGCGGAATCGGAACGAACCATTCTCGAGTTCGAGCAATTAATGTACAAATGCGAGTTTCACTTGATGATGAATCTAATGGATACCTTCATTCGCAATATCAATAAATACTGGTCCAAAAATATGAAGCAGGCGGAAGTAAATAACGATGAACCGTTGCGGTTTCAGACGCTGGTCGATACCTTCCACATGGTCCGCGCCGCCACGGTCCTGATGCATCCGGTCGCGCCCGAGAGTACCGAAATGGTGCTGGAGTATCTTAATCTTAAGGGAGATTTCTGGAGCTGGGAACGGATTTTCGAACCAATTTACACGTTCATGGGCGATCCGCGTGAGCACCGGCTCAAGTTTTTGGAACCGCGGGTGGATTTCTTCAAAAAACACCCGAGCCAGATAAAGCAGTTTGAGGAGGAGCAGTGAACCAAGCTGCGTGCAGCCGTTTTTTGAATATCGGTGCTGTTAATCCGCCACGTGGTAAATCCAATTTAAAGAGAAAGTGAAAGAAGGGCATCTTAATTATTAAGGCGCCTTCTTAATTTCCCAAGTTTGTGATGAACATTATCATCTTTCTGGTGGCTCATGATTGCGGCCGGAAAACCTAGTGAACCGAAATTAATAAATAATAATTTTTGTACCGATTTCGGATCAGTAGGTGGAGGGTTGTTGGTGGGTTGAGGATTAGCGTTCATCTTTTATCGCCCGGCTTTACGAAATGTTTTAAATATCATAATGATTGGCTAATTTATTACTTTCCTCTGCAATTTGGAAAAGAATTTATTAAAGGATCTTTGATGTACTTGATCTCTATGACGGCAATTGGTAAGATATATTAAAGAATAATCTCGCAATAGAATAAAAAAGCTGACTCTAAGCTTTATGGGTCAAAAAGGTGGTTCACAAGCCGGAACGGGATTTATATATTCGTACGTTAGCAAATTTAACAAGTCCTTCCGAAGTTTACAGCTTTTTACAAATAAGGAATAAAAGTACGGCATTAATTGAGATTACTTCGGATATGATTGCTTTTGCCCAGCGGATTTCACCATATCGTTATAAAAGAATGGCACTAATCCAAACAGGCAAAAAAGATTTATTATTTGCGGTACGTGACAGGAATAATGTCGCATATTCCGAATTTCATATGTCGGCCGGTGAACGGGCAATTTTACGAATGTCGAAGATATCTCAAAAATGCAGGATGCGCTTATTTTAATTGATGAGATTGAGTTCCTTGATCGCAGCGGCAAAATCTTATGGAAGTTCTAGTGAACCGTTGTTTTTACCTGGTATTTACCCACCGGAACAATGGATTTGGGAAACGTTGCAGAATAGGTCAACAGTATATGCCAAAGAATATGGTATTGTAAATGATCGATTCATTGAAATCATGGCTGATATTGATCGCGCTTATTCGAGTGCTAGCGATAAGCCGGCAAATATTATTAAAAACAAATTACAAACATTGTCGGAACAGATTGCTACAACAATCGATATCGCTCAGAAAGTTGGTTGTATTGAAGCACAGGAGAATAAGGGGGATATAGCAATTTTTTTACAAGAATTAGAAGCGGAAATTTTGAAGTGGAGAAGTAGAAAGTGAGTCGGAAGTTAGATTATATTGAAAATTACACATTACACATTACAGATTCCAGATTAATAACTCAAAATTTAAAACTCATAACTTATATTAACCGGAGTGATTATTTTTGGTAACCCCCGAGGATCTCAAGCTGCTCCCCGATAAACCTGGAGTTTATCTGATGAAGGACGCAAACGGGAAAATCATTTACGTCGGGAAAGCGATTTCGCTGAAAAATCGGGTTCGGTCCTATTTTCAGGCGGGGCGTGGACTGTCGCTCCGGATTCAAGCCATGGTCAATCTGGTGGACCGGGTGGAGTACATCACCACCAACTCCGAACTGGAAGCGTTGGTATTAGAATGTAATTTTATCAAGGAAGAGAGCGTCCCAAATATAACATCCGGCTCCGGGACGATAAGCAATACCCGTGGGTAAAGATTACTCTTCAAGAGAGTTTCCCGCTGGTATATATCACCCGCAAGATGAAAAAAGACGGCAGCAAGTATTACGGACCCTATACCAATGTCAGTTCTCTACGGGAGACTTTCCGGTTGATCAGGCAAATCTTCCCGCTCCGTAATTGCAAACACGATCTGGATCGGGAAAAGGTGGAACGGCCGTGTTTGAATTTCCACATCAAACGCTGCCTGGCGCCCTGTACCGGAGGCATCGGTAAAGAGGCTTACCGGGAGTTGATCCATCAGGTATGCTTATTTTTGGAGGGCCGCCAGGTTGAGTTGGTGGAGCGGCTGCGCCGGGAGATGAATGAGGCTGCCGCGAAACGGGAGTATGAAAAGGCGGCCCGGTTCAGGGACCAAATGGACGATATCATGAAGATACTGGAAAAACAAAAAGTGGTTTCCGGTTCGGATGACGATAGCGATATTTTCGGGATTGCCCAGGACCGGCGAGGTTCAGTGGTGCAAGTATTTCAGATCCGTCAAGGCAAACTGGTGGGCCGGGAGTATTTTTCGTTGTCGGAAGGGGATGAAACCCCGCGGGAAGAGATTTTCGAATCTTTTTTACCTCAATATTACGACGGCGCCGGTTTTATTCCGCGCGATATATTACTGCCCATAAAGCTCGAAGGGATGGCTTTAATTACCGAAATGCTACGCGCCGGACGCGGTGGCGCGGTACAGATCAAGATCCCCCAAAAAGGCGAAAAACACCAATTAATCCAAATGGCGGCTGAAAATGCCCAAATTCTTTT
>JBJKPO010000435.1:0-3559 GCA_046706235.1 Bacillota bacterium
GAGTGTTGAATTGCCCGACATATGAGGAATTGATGCGGTTTATGGAATGGAATGGGATAAAATGATTTGCGTAAAAAATTGGTCAATAATTAGATTAGGCCACGGAGGATGGTGGTTACCCCTACTGAAACAGGGGCAAGGGGTCTCTTCTAGGCCATCACAATTAACCCAAGTAAAACAAGGGCCGGCAACTCGCCGGCCTTCTTCTTTTGCTGTTTATTATTGATAAGGTTGCTGGGTTTGATAGTTTTGAAACTGTTGCGACGCTTGCTGGATGTCTTGTTGCTGGGCGGCGGTCAGTTTGTACCAGCCTTTTTCGAACATCAGGTTAAACAGGTTCCGGGCGGCGGCGTGAGTTTCAGAAAGCATGGTCAATACGTCCTGGTGTAATTTTTGGTGGCTGGCCTCGCGGGCGAAAATATTGAAGTTATCGGTTAAGTATTTCTCGGTTGCCAGAATATCGTTCAGAAAATCGCGTTCATTCATTTCCGGGCCTTTAACTTTTGGAAGTTGGCCGGTTTGCGGATTTTTGATCTCATTGGGATTATTGGTCTGATTGATTGGCATTGTTTGACCTCCTATTTTTTATTGTAAGTAATTTTGACTGGAATTCGACTGCAGATAATTCAATAACTGATCGTAATGTTTTTGATGCATCTGGCCGGCGGAATCGATCTGGCGTTGAATCTCGGGATCGGTGGCAAAGGAAGCCGATTGGCGGCACTTTTTAAACGCCAGCAATTCCCATGACATGGCGTCTTTAATGTAAGCCAAATCCTTAGTGGTTATTGCCTGCGGTGGTTCGGACATCCGGCCTTGCGGTTCATATGTTCCAGTATTATTCTGTTGATTTTTACTTTCATTCATAATAGTAAAATCACTCCCCTGTTTTTTATTGGTTCTAATTTCCCCAAAAGCCCAGGAAAATACACACTCATAATGATTATAATTTTGGGGAATCCTTATACGGGAGGGGTTATGATGAAATATCGATGGTTAATTATACTAATATTCGTGTGGTTTATAGCGGTATTAGGAATAAATCCCGCGGTTTCCGCATTTTCAATCAAGGCCCGGGCGGCAATTTTAATGGATCCTGTTTCGGGAAGGGTTTTATATGCCCAGAATGAAAATCAGCGGCTGCCCCCGGCAAGTGTCACCAAGGTTATGACCATGCTTTTAATCATGGATGCGATCCAAAAAAATAAAGCCGATTGGAATGATAAAATCATCGTATCCGCTACAGCGGCATCAATGGGCGGCTCCCAGGTATATTTGAAAGAAGGGGAAGAGTTCACCTTGCGGGAACTTTTCAAGACCATAGCAATTGTATCCGCGAATGACGCCAGCGCGGCGGTGGCCGAATACTTATACGGCTCCATCGAAGACTTTGTTGCCGCGATGAATCGGAAAGTCAAGGAACTCGATTTAAAAAATACTCATTTTGCCAATGAAACCGGTTTACCCAATCCCGCTCACTATTCCAGCGCTTACGACCTGGCGGTCATCTCCAGGGAACTCTTAAAGCATCCCGAAGTATTGAAATTCACTTCTATCTGGTTGGACACCTTCCGCGGCGGTGAATTTACATTGCGTAACACCAACGAATTAATCAAAGTATACCGGGGAGCGGACGGCTTGAAGACCGGTCATACCGATGAGGCTAAATTTTGCCTTTCGGCGACCGCAATTAAAGCTAATTTCAGATTAATAAGCGTCATTTTGGGAGCGGATACCGATGCCCGGAGGATTGCCGAGTCCAAACGATTACTGGACTATGGGTATCGTAATTACCAATGGAAGTTAATCAAAAAAGCGAATACTAAAGTAGGAAGAATCTATATTAAAGATGCGCAGCCGCAACAAATTCCGGTTAAAGTCAACCGAAATTTCGGAACAGTGGTTGAACGGGGCGCCGATCAGTTAATTGCGCTGAAGTTTGTTCCCGCTAAAAGCCTTAAACTCCCGATTAAACCCGGTCAAAGTGTCGGCCTGGTCCGGGCGGTAATTAACGGAAAAGCCGTGGCAACGGCAAAAGCCTATTCAACGGTGAAAGCCCATAAAGCCTTTTTCTTGGTACGCTGGTGGCGTTCATTGCGTGATTTGGTCGCGGGAATATTCCAAAACCGACGAGGATTGGCTTCTTCGGACCTGATAACCATCATGTCTACCAGAGTCCGACCGCTACTTCCTCGAAACGCCGGGACCAGATAAAAAGGAGAATAATTAAAAATAGCGAATAATAAATACCAATTTCGAGAAGGAAGATAGTAAATGATCAACCGGTCTAAAATTTGGCTTTTTATATTATGCGCCTTTTTAATATTATTGTACTTCACCGGGACGGTTTCAGCGGCTGAGCCTCTATTAACACCCGGAACCAAAAGCAATCTAGTGCGAACGGTCCAGAATTATTTACGACAACTGAATTATATGCGGCATACGCCTACGGGTTATTACGGAATCATAACCAGGGAAGCGGTCAAATCTTTTCAACTCGAGCATGATTTACCGGCAAACGGGATTATTGATACGGATACTTTTAATGCCCTCCAAAGCGCTCTTTTCCAAAAAGACAACTTTACTGAGTATATTACGCAGCCGGAAGAAAACTTAGTGGATATTGCCGCCAAGTTTAACACTTCCATTGCGGCCATCATGATAAAAAATTCCCTTTCCAGTAATGAAATCACGGTGGGGCAAAAACTAAAGATACCGTCCGTTTATTGTGGAATATCATCCCCCGGTTCCAGGAACCGTCCCGGAAAAGTTCAACCGATTCCCTGGTCGATTGTCGACCAATTATGGAAAAAAGGTGAGATTGCAAGGATTATCGATGTCGATACCGGAAAGTCATTTCAGGTGAAACGCTTCTGCGGTTATTATCATGCCGATGTGGAACCATTGACCAAATATGACACTAAAACTTTTTTGGAGATTTATGGCGGCCACTGGAGTTGGACGCGCCGGGCGGTCATCGTCCAAATACATAATCTGTATATCGCCGCTTCAACCAACGGCATGCCGCATGGACGTCAATCCATTTATAACAATAATTTCCACGGCCAATTCTGCACCCACTTTTTAGGCAGCCGGATCCATCAGGATAACCGGGTTGATCCCGAACATCTGGCAATGATTAAAAAGGCCGCGGCAACTTCCTTTCCGCTCCAGTTTATAGCGAACTCGGCGGATAATACCGGGAATTCGGAAACCGTGCCGGGTACCTCGGAAACTGATCTTTCAAATACGGATCATATAGAAGAACTTTAGTCCCTAACCCATCCAATTCTTATTTTTTTGGAAAAGAAATTTTTTGATGATCGATAGGATCCTTGTTGGTTCCGGCTTTGTCCGGGTCATGTAAATAAAATTATAAAAAGGGAATAATTAAAAACTTTACACTTTACTCTTCACACTTTATTTAATTTCAACCTGAATCCGGCAAGTAACTTAAAAGTCTTTCTAAATAGGGACTTGCCGGATTCAGTAGATGAACCCGATCCGGCAAATTTTTCTTTGCATTTCAAGAAAAATTTAAATGTACTTGCCGGATCGA
>JBJKPO010000436.1:0-11317 GCA_046706235.1 Bacillota bacterium
ATCGACCTGATTATTCGCTGGGGCGGCCGGCGGAGACTCTCCGGTTTTTTACCGGTGCAGTCGGTGTACGCCGATTTTTATGTGGTTGACGATCTGTGGCCGGATTTTAAACCGGAACACTTTTACCGGGCGCTTGAGTGGTATAATGAGCAGGATGTTACACTGGGAGGGTAGTATTTACAGTTGACAGTTTACAGTGTACAGTCGACAGTTGAAACAGTTTAGAGTTTAAATTCTGAGTTAGTTTATTTACTTTGTTTTCTTGTTGGACAACTTCTCAAATACTCACTTCCCCCAACTTCCTATTCTTCAACCTCTCAATTCTTTCCCTAATCTCATCCGGGAGCGTTAGCTTGGTATTGTTGACGAAATCGAAAAAGACGATAATATCCTGGGTCTCCGCCGCGACTTCGTTTGAAAACTGGTGTTTTTAATCAGATCGACTTTAGAGTGGACCGTAACCTGTCCGGGATAAAACAATGGTTTACGGAATTGAGAAGTTAGCGAAGCCAATACCGGCCAGTTTTTTTCTTCGGCTTGCATTTGCATCAGGCCAATTTGCTCTAGATAATTGACCCTGGCAGACTGGATGTATTTCAAAATCGCCAAATTGTTCACATGTCCGAACAGGTCAATTTCACTCCAGTCGATACGGAGTTGCAGTTGTAACGAAAAATCATCCATTTTTCCCCTTATTCCTCTCTGAAATTACTTGATTTCCGACAAATCTTCCTTAAGCCGTTTTGATGAAACATTACAAAAGATGACTACTCCTTTTACTCAAGGAATATAAAAAACTTGATGACAAACAATTTCACCACGAAGAGCACGAAGGTCACGAAGAAAAAACGTTTGATTTGATAAATCTTCGTGTCCTTCGTGGTAGATAGGAGTCTTCCTGATCTAACGGATTAATCAACTTACAAAATATTTCACCATTTTAGTTTATCGGTTTTCGTTTTGAAAATTTAATGAGTATAATTAATTCACCGGCAGCTAAAAAACCGGTGAATTAATTCCAATAATATCGGTGCTATTATTAAACGAAAGTTTGAAGATTCTCGCTCCTGCTGAACCGGTAGGCGGCAATCAGGAAGAAGGTCAGCGCGAAAGCGATGATGATCACCAAATGCAGCCAGATTTGACCGAAACTCGCCCCTTCCTGTAGTTTTTCGATGGCGGCCATGGCCCATTTCTGGGGGAGAAAATCGGAAATTCGCTTGATTGCCTCAGGCATGAGTTCAACCGGCCAGAAGCATCCCGCTAGAAAACAGGTGGGAACAGGTAAACATCAGGCACAACTCGAACAGGTTGTCCGGCAGAAACAGCGCTAGTAAATTGCTATAATATCTCCAACTGCCGATGACCATAATCACCAGCCCAATTTGCATGATTTTCCCAAGCCGGTCATTTTTGACAAGATAAAAAACCGTGTTCAGGCAAATATAAATCAGCAACAACACAATTACCCCGGCGGTATACTTTTGCCGGCCGCTGAAAAACTGGAGAATAATATAGGCTAGGACAATCAGTTTATTGAGAATAATCCATTTTTCCATCGACGGAGCTCGGATTGGAGATATATGATCCATTCGGTTTTTTGATCTTTTTTCCTTTGATATTATAGGGAATTTTAAATTGAGAATCTGTTTGTTTGGGGACTTGTGAATGTTTGATTGATGAAGTACAATAAAAAGAAATAATAAAATTCAACTGAAATGGTAGAATTTAAGACTGTTTTTTTACATAAAATGATCGGGATTTATGGGATGGGAATAATATTTTTATACTGGTGCTCGATTATTATTAGTTATGTGACATACTAAGCCTATTTCTTTTCTGGGGGTTATTTAATGCCCATTAATTATGAAGACATTCAAGAAGTTGGAAGGAAAATTGAAGATAGCAAAGGATGGAAAATTTCTAATAAAATTGATCTTCTTAATATAAGTCACTATATTTTTATGGGTAATTACAATCAGTTAAAGCAAGGCCTAGAGTTGTTTCAAAGAAAAAATATTGCACTAAAACTATGGAATATAGATAACAGAGAAAAATTAACAGAATTTCAAACTGAGGTAATTAGATTACTTCATAATTACCTGGCATCTGTAAAATCACTAGTTGATCATACGCGGATTATAGTTAGGGATTTGTATGAAGGTGAAGATTTTATTCAGGAATATCAAAAAAAAGTTAATGAATGTTTTCTAGATTGGCCACTTTCTTGTTTTACTCAGGATCTAAGGAATTATATTCTTCATAAGGGTATCCCGATTGTGTCTGCATCAATAACATTTCAGGATGATGATGAAGTAGATAATAATATCTATTTAAATAAATCGTCTTTATTATTATGGGATAATTGGTCTAAAAAAAGTAAGGAATATTTAAATATTTTAGATAAAAGGGTAAAACTTTGTGATATTGTAAATGAATACAGTAAAAAAGTCATTTATTTCTATATTTGGTTTGGAGAACAACAAAGGGAGATACATAGTCAAGAATTTAAAGAGACGGAAGAATTACAGAAAAAATTCAAAGAAATATTAAATGAGTATGATAAAAAAATTAAGTAAAAAATGTCCGTACGTCACTTAACACTGCTAACGGGGCGCTGTATTCGAAGAAGTTGACTTGATGAATCATGAGGCCTTTTCAAGGAGTATATTCATGAAGCTACCGCGCTCACACTGATACAGCTAAGTCGAATACATTAAACTGTATCGACGTCAGTAACGCGGAGACGTTGTGACGTCCAATCCAAAATAACATAATAGCCACCGCTGAAAAAAGCAAAAAAAGAAGAAATGATTATCCAGTTTAGTCAGGATTGGAGTCGAAACCCAAAGAAATTAAAAAAGATGAAGATTTCCATAAAATTATTGTTGAATATAAATGAAAGGAGATACCACTAATGAATACATCTCGGTTGTATCGCGTACATCAGGATACCAAAACGCTTCAAGGCGTTCCGGAAATTGAGTTCTCAAATCATAAATTCCGTGAACGGTATGATATCCAGGAATGGCTTGAAGATACTCCTGAGATTCTCACTGAACCACTTTTTATTATCGCAAAGGAAAAATCATGTTTTGAGGGAACACGCGAGCTACCAGACTTAGTTGCTTTAGATAAAGATGGTAACCTTGTAATTATCGAATTGAAACGAGATGATTCAGGTTCAACAATAGAGTGGCAAGCAATAAAATACGCCTCCTATTATTCCCGCTTTAAAGCCGACACAATCATATCTATTTACTGGGAATACCTGAAGTCAACTTCAGGCAATCAAGATCTTGAAATTGAGGAAGCGCAACGCCGCCTACCGGAATTCATTGGAGAGGATTGGATCGCATCTATCAATGCGAAACAAAGAATTTTTCTGGTATCTCACCGATTTGCCCGCGAAGTTATTTCTGCCGTATATTGGCTTATTGACAAATATGCTATGGAAATTAAGTGCCTTCAGCTTATCCCTTACTATGATGCGGATAAAGATTCCTATTACCTTCAAACAAACGTCATACTTCCTGTTCCTGGTGTTGACGATGTGCTAATCGGGGCTGTTCCAGCACAGAGCAACTCTAGCCAAAGTAAAATATTTGGTTCAGTCAGAAAGGATGTCCTGATTACCTCTTTCTGCGAAGGCTGCGCGCAAGAATTATCACAAGTTCTCGCCAAGGAGTATGTCCCAACCAAACAAAGCAGGTGGGCAGGCGTTGGGAATGGCTACAGATACTTTCATCTTTGGTACGACAAAACAATTTGTGAAAACCATATGCTCGCCTACCGAATCTGGTACTATCCAGCAAACAATACCGTCGCAACTGAAATGAATGGGGAAATCTGCCTCTGGCTTGCAGCTTACAGCCCATATTTACTTGGTAAAAACTACTCTGAAAAACAGGTCGATGAACTTGCAACTTTTCTAAAGAACTATAACAAGAATGGCTTTGCTTTCGGAAATGATAAAAGTTTTTTTTGGACAAAAAAAACCATCAAAGTAACTGGACAGTTAAAAACAGATACCTCCGAAACAGTAGTCCTGTTGAAAGACTTAATTGAATCTACCAAAGCTGAGGTTGATAAGATTCTGTCAACTTGACAGAGATGACCGTACATCCTGAGACTATTCAGTCCCATTAAATGAGTGTATATATGGAAGGCGATGGCAAGGAGTGAGACTTGTCTCGCTCGAAGAATTCGTAAAGGTGGTTCCCGAAAAGAAAGTTTTGAGAGAAGCTGTTAAGAAAAGCTTTAAACCAAAAAAGAATATTTTCGCTTGCCATGGACTATTCTTCTAATTTGAATTACTCCACCTTTGATAACATAAAAGACCAGATAATTGTTAATAATAAGCATCTTATAATTGAGACTTTTCAAATGAAGATCTTTTGGGGCAACACCCAGATTGGGGAACTCTTCAAGTTTTGAAATGACATCATCAATTTCTTGGATGAGCTTGTGAGTCGCGGTTGGATTATCCTGTTTGATATAGTTTAAAATATCAATTAAATCCTGTTGGGCCGCCGGAAGATAATGAACTTCATATTTTTTGTTCAATCAAGTCATCCTTTAACTTCTTCATGAAATCTTTATGGGAAATTGCCGGTAATCCGGCCAGACTCTGGGCTTCGGCTTCGCCTAATTTTTGGTATAATTCTAGTAAAGCTTGTTGTTGTTCATACAAAGCCATACTCATAACAACCAAATCACCTTCGCCATTTTTGGTAATAAAAACAGGTTCTTGCTCTTTGTGACAGATTTCGGAAATTTGGTTAAAATTATTACGAAGGTCGGAAATTGGTTTAATTGTGGGCACTTTGAATCCACCGCCTATCATTAAGACTATATTTAGTATATCATAATAATGATAACTAATTCAATGCCCTAAAATACGATTTGATAGTAGCCGCTATAATACCAAACGCAAGCAGGGCTTTAAAACTTCAGAATTGGTTTCCAATTTTAAGAAAGTTGTTACAAAAGGGTAGGTTGAAAAGCTGGTTTATAATTTAGTGGAAACACTTAAAAAGAAATGGAGGTAAATATGGAAAAAATTAAAATAGTTGAGATTCCTGCCTGCAAAGTGGTTTCGTCAGGTAGATTCATTATTGGCGATGAAGTTTTCAATAAATTTTCGGAAGACATACTAAAAAAACAAATTGACTTATTTCCTCACGATTTCATGTGGTTTGATTCAAAATCAGGCAAGCTGGTTTGGTATTACGTACTTCTGAATAAAAGCATCGATACCAATGGCTTTGAAATAATCGATTTTGATGGCGGGTTATATGCTTCCGCCGTAGCAAAAGATGGTGACGATGTCGAAGGGGAAATTGTGTACAATACTATAAAAGAGTGGATCGAACAATCAGGTTGTTTTGAATTGGATGAGAGAGATGAGCATCAAACAATGTTTCATATGCCTTTGCCTCACACCAAAAATATTATGGGATATGCGCAATTAGAAATATTTGTTCCAATTAAGGTTAAAAAGAGCAACTAAATGTTAAAAATAAGCATTCCGGGGCCATCATCATTGAGAAACAGCCTGAATTTCAAAAAAGAGACCGGAGCATTAACAACACTCGCTCCGGTCTTTTTAAATGTTGTGACGGCGTCAATCTTTTTTGGCCGCAAGATACACTTGATAAATACCGTGCATCAACACGCCGCTGCCGAGAATCACCGCCCCGAATCTAACAATAAATGCCAATGCCGGGAAAACCGGCCCGGCTACCGGTACTTTACCCAATACCTCAAGGATGAACAAACCGACATTAAGGATAATCAAACCGGTGGCAAGGCGGTATGCCGTATTCCATTTTTCTTTACCAACCAGGCCACCCAACCACAACGCCGCGGGAATGGCCGCCAGGAAAAACAGCGCGCAATAAAAGGCGGTTGCGGTTATGGCGAATATCAATCCAAATGCCGGCGACATAATCAATGACATTACCAGCAGGATGATGAAGGCAACCAAGGCGGCAAAGATGCATACCAGGGCAATTAAACCGTAACCGATTGCATTCCAGGGTTTCCGGGTGGAAAAATCCGCCATTTTGACGAAGATAGCCGGGAATAACTTTAAAAGCAACAGTCCCAATAGAAAATAAACCGCGGTGGTAAATATCAGCCGGACGAATTTCCAAATATACCGGTTAATCTCACGGACTTGCGTCTCCTTGGGAGTGATTTTTGATTTCACCCATTGAAAACCAGCGACCTGAGCCCCTTTTTGAATATCGGCCGAACCGCCCCGGAATTTTAGTTTACCGTGAATAATGGACCCGGGCAATACTTTCAAGCTGGCGTTGCCGTCGTTCCACTCCTTGCTGTTATCGATTCCAAAATTATTGATATTGACATCCCCAAAAAATTCGCCGCTTAAGGTGATATTACCGCCGCCAATCAGCGTGCTTCCCTTGACTTTCCCACCGGCATTGATTTGGCTGCCGAAGGCGATTAAATTACCGCCGATTGCCGAATCACCGGTCAAATTGATCACGCCGGCAAAAACATTTACATTTTTGCCGATCCGGTTGGATAGGGTAATAGTGCCGCCACCGGCCCGGACATTCCCCTGAATATCACCGGACAGATTTACATCCTGGCCGATACCGATGGCATCTCCGGCAATAATCCCCTTTGAGGTAATGGTTTGACCCCAAAAGAACAAATCGCCGTTAATCGTTCCTTCGTTATTGATAATCTGTCCCCCGGCGAACTTATCTCCAGCTATGGTTTCCCCGCTTTTAACCGTTACCAGGGGCGCTGACTGGGCAAAAACAAGTCCGGAACCAATTAAAAATATCCACACCGCCAACAACCAAATCGTTTTACGAGAACTCTTCGTCATACTAAGCGCTCCTTTCATTTATCTAAAATTGTATTCACTACTAGTAAAACGTTCTCTAAATAACTACCCAATCAGAATGAGAACGTTTTTCGTAAGTATAGCGTTCTTCCGCTATTTTCTTATGAATACTTTTTTGCAGAACACTATACTAGAACTGTGATAAAGTCTTAATTCATCGATTCCCGATAATTAATCGACGTTTTACACGGGATCGGTTTCTCCATCATTTCCTAATTTCGCAAAAACGGTTTTTAACGCCAGAAAGACCGCCGCTAAAATAACCGCGACATAAGCCATTTCAATCTGATGATATATTGATAATAATGCTGTTTGAAAAAAAGTGGAGCCAAACCGGTAAACAATTTGCAGATCGATCACCACTCCTGAAAATAAGTATGCCAGATGCCTACCTTGTAATATCAACCCGGAAAAACCGGCATTGTTTAACGATAAACCCACAACCAGAGCCAAAGACAAGACCACTGTCAGTATCGACCCGTAAGCTAATTTACTATACCCGGATTGGCTATTGGGGCGAAATGCCGATAATGACTTAATCCGTTGCAATGTTAGTTCTTCCAATCCGGAAGGAAGTTCCGGCGGGCAGGCCGTTTCCAGGGCGCCGAGAATCTCTTCCAAATGGCTGAATAAACCAAAACAACTTTTACAGGAGTGTAAATGCCGGTTTAACAAATCCCATTCCTTATTATCCAAGTTACGGTCGAAATGGCGCATCAGATAATTGTGACATTGAGTGCAGTTCATAGCGATATCGCCTCCTCCCCGTCCGAACACAACCTCTCGCGCAGCATCAATCTAGCCCTGTATAAACGATTCTTGATGATGGAAAGCGGCTGGTTTAAAATCCCGGCTATCTCTTCATAGCTCACTCCCTGCTGGTGAAAAAGCACCACCGGCATCCGGTATTTCTCGGGCAACTGGTCAACCGCCCTCCGGATTAGCATGGTCCGCTCCCTGGCTAAAAACTGATCCTCGGGATTAGCCTCGCTATCGGAAATTTCAATCTCCTCCACCGGGACCAGCGCCGGTTTCTTTTGCCGGAGACGATCCAGACACAAGTTGGTGGCGATTTTAGCCGCCCAAGTAACAAATTTAAACTCGGGGTTATAACTATCCAGCGATTTATAAATCCGGATAAACACTTCCTGAAAAAGATCGTTAACCTCCGTACTATTGCCCATCAAATTGTAAATTACGCTGTAAACCGGTTTTTTATAACGGTTTAAAATCCCGGCAAACGCCTCCTGGTTCCCCGCCAAACAGCTTTGAATCAATCCGTAATCGGACGGTTCCAAACACCGGCCACCTCCTTTGTCAATTATCAATAGTCGATGATCAATGAGCAATGATTGGCTTAATGTTGTTTCCTACTATTTATTTACGGAGGTTTTAGGATTTTGTCTGAGCTATTTCAGGGGAAATTGAAAAATTATCGGGGGCCCCCAAACTGATCTTGAAATACTAATTTTAAAAGGGTAATTTTTGGTGGAACAGTCGGTTGAGTTACCGCCGTCCGGTTATGGCCGTACCAATACCTGTAATATAATTGGTTGTCCGTTGTTTTCGCGGCCGCGACCGGTACTGTTGCGATAATCAATCCCGCTAAAACACCAAGTATTTTCAACCATACTTTTCGCATCGTTGTCCCTCCTTCCGACTCGACCCATCTTACCCGAAACCGGCCGCAAAAACAACCCGTAAAATATTAACTGTAATGGAACAACAGGTTTATGCTTTTTTTACCTTTACGAAGAAGGAATCCATGGAAAACCGGCGAATTAAAAAACGATTCAGCTAGGTTAAAGTGTTTTTTCCCAGCAGTTGTTAAACTAATACTCCAAGCAACATCCGGGTGAAAAAGAAAACCAACATTCAAAGAAAGGGGTTTCATCATGGAAAACGCCAAACCAACAATACAAGAAGTGCAACAACAGGAACAGGAACTTCAATTTACGTCATTTACCAATCAAACCGCGCTGGATATAGGTTTAATGCTAATCGAAAAGGCCAAAAAAGAAAATAAAAGCATTGTCATTGATATTAACCGCCACGGTCAGCAATTGTTTCATTATGCGTTCGCCGGAACCTCTCCCGATAACGACAATTGGATAGCCCGTAAGAGTAAGGTGGTCAACCATTTCAGCAGAAGTTCATTGCGCATGGAGTTAACATTAAATGAAGAGGGTAAGGATATCTGGGAGGTATTCGCCCTGGATCCGGCGGATTATGCCCCCAATGGCGGATCATTCCCCATCACCGTGAAGGGAGTCGGTGTTATCGGAGCCATAACGGTGTCCGGTTTATCGGGAGAAGAAGATCACGGAATGGTGGTTTCGGTTTTACAGGAGTATTTGGGGAAAACCTCATAATTAAAAATTTTGGAAATCTATGGTAACTTAGGCATTCACTACCTCAAAAGTAGTTAAAAATGTCCATTTGGTTTCGGAAATTGGAAATTCCTCCAAGTATAGTTCCGTTGCTTCTTTCAAATTGGAAACAGCTTCTTCTATGGTTGAGCCTTGACTAACCGTGCCTGCTTTTGGGCATTCGGCGACATATAGATCTTCTTCTTTATGGATAACCGCGGTAAATATTCGTGAGATTATTTTCTAACACCCCCTATAAATTATTATAATCAAAATTTATATATATTACAACATTCCATCCGGCTTGAATTGCCAATAATACAAATAATTTAAGTAATTTTCGTAAATCTTATCTATTCGCCAGTTCTAAAAACCGTTGGTTCCTGGCCCATGCTCCGGGTACAACCAGACCTGATTTTGCTAAATTTCGAAACGTCTCCCACAATAGGGACAGATCTTTATCCCGCCAGATCCCGCCAACAAAATTATCCAGGCATTCTTCCACCGTGAAATACCCGTTAAACCGTTCTAATAATTCCCACGTAATGTCACGGTCAATGATCTGATAATTTGGTTGTCCGTTTTCAAAAAGATAAACCAAGGCCATAGTGGCCTCTTCCTTTAACCGCCACATTTCCACAGTGGGTAATTCCCCGTTTTTTAGTAGATCAAACAAGCGATCCACCCGGTACCTTAGGATGACGATTTCGGCCAACTCCCGTCGAAACCGGAGGGGTTCTTTAATCCAATTATCTTCATTAAAAAATGACATGGGTACCGGCCTGACAACAGGTACCGTTACCCCTTGTTCCGGCTTTGCAATCTTAGACATAGCCGCCTCCAGCCGAAAAAAATCCGTGAGTACACCGGTGATCCCGGATACACAGCATATTTCGCCAATGATGGCCGCCATGGCGTCCTGCATCCCGGTGAGAACCGAGCTATACTGCCAACTTTCGCCATACATGAGATCGAATTTATCCCATATTTTTTGGCCGATATTCCGGCAAAGATCCACCGGGCGCTCAGAGTTGAGCCGCCATAACACCTTTGCTGTATAAGGATACCTGAGGAAAAAATCGACGCCGTGGCCTATCAAACGCGCCGTGAGCATTTCGGATACGGAAAATGTGGCATTTTCAAAAACCGCCCGCGGAGCGGTATTGGAATAAACGATCCCATCTTCTTCAATGGATTTAGACATCCGTGTGCCCGGTATAATCGATGTCTGATATAAACCCGCGTTGATTCCCCGGCGAAGTAGAAAATCGACCGATTTCTCGAAAGAGGAGAGGCAATCGCCGGGTAAACCGATGATCAAGTCAGCGGCGCCGGTGGTTCTTACTTTATGATCGCGAAAAGATTGGAAATGACGCTCGAAATTCTTAGTGGACCATCTCTGCCGGCCAAGGCGTTCAAGGACATTCTCGTTGATACTTTGCAGATCCAACTCAACCAAAATGCCGGCCTCCCGGTAAAGGTCGAGTAGTTCACCGTCAAAGAAGTCTTGATTGTGGTAACAAACGATTTCGGTGTTTGCCTGATATTTTTGTTTCTCCTTAATGATATGCCGCAAGATATCTTTCGCGGTTTGCAGGTTATAACCAAACATCGCGTCGATTATAAATAATCTGGCAATATTTCTGGAAATAATCCAGGTCAATTCGCCATAAACCCGCGTCATATTAAATTGGGACCGGATTGCGCCGTCATTCCCCCACTGGCAATATGAGCATTTCATATAACAGCCCCGGTAAGTCTCCACCAGCGCGCGCGGAAAAATCCCCTTTTTAAACCGGCCGTCTTCAAATCTATCAAAAAAATCATCCATAATCCATCCGGTCTGATATGGCGATGAAAAATCCAATATTGCATTCCCGGGACGGGCGGGTTCGTGTATTATTAACTTGCCATCCCGCCAACTGCAACCTAAAACACCTTGTAAACTTTGGGATTGCTCCATTCTTTGAACGATTTCCACCATTGTTGCCTCGCCTTCGCCTCTGACGGCAGCGCTAACCCGGCCTTCTTCAAAAAACCGTTCGGCAACTTCGGGGGTTGCTAC
>JBJKPO010000437.1:0-8081 GCA_046706235.1 Bacillota bacterium
CAACCGTGCCTATTCCGCTGGTGGTGATAAAGATGCCGTCGGCGGCCCCTTTATTGACTACTTTAGTATCTCCGGCCATGACCGGAACCCCGGCCTTATCGGCGGTGTCGGCGATTGACTCCACAATAAGCATTAAAGATTTGGTTTCAAATCCTTCTTCAATAATGAAAGCAACGGTTATTCCAAGAGGAACGGCTCCCATCATCGTTAAATCATTAATCGTTCCGCAAATAGCCAGTTTCCCGATATCCCCCCCGGGAAAACGCCAGGGAGTAATTACAAAGGAATCAGTGGTCACCGCTAAATTACCACCGGGATTGGTTAAAATCGAGGCATCATTTCCTTTCAGCAATTCCGGATGGCTCAGTTGAGACCAAAAAACCTCTTTGATTAAATTGGCGGTTGCCTCTCCACCTCCACCTTCCGCCAAACGAATTCGATCCGGTACCCGGTTCAAAATAAACCACCCCGCTTTATGGTTGATAATTTACAGTTGACCACGGACTCGTCAAAGTCTGAGAAAAACCTTATCTCACACCAAGGCACAAAGATCACAAAGGAAAACTAAAAAATTATAAAGCACTTCTTGGTGTTCTTAGTGGCTTTGTGTGATACCGTTAGTTTTAAATAGTTATAAGGGTTTTAACTGTAAACTGTCAACTTTAATTAATGTTGCCGATAATAATAATGCGCCGCGCATACGCCTTCGCTGGAAACCATGCAAGGACCAACCGGGTGGTCCGGAGTACAAGCTAAGCCAAAATGGCCGCAATCTTTCGGCTCATTTTTACCCAAAATAATCTGTCCGCATTTACAACCCGGTGGTTCCCGGGAAATAACCGATTTCAGTTGATAACGGACCCGGGCGTCAAATTGTTTATATTTGTTCCTAAAGCCCAAGCCGGACTGATTGACCATCCCAAGACCGCGCCATTCCGCTGGTTCTTCCGAAAATACCTCCCGGATCAAACTTTGGGCTATCTGGTTGCCTTCGTCGGACACCGCTTTCGAGTAACAATTTTCCAAACGGGCTACTCCTTTTTTGATTTGAAATAAAAGAGCGGTAATCCCCAGCCAAACTTCATCCAATTCAAAACCGGTAATCACTGCCGGCAACCCATATTCCTCCGGTAAAAAAGCCAGAGCTTTCGCGCCGGTAATCACACTTAAATGTCCGGGAGCAATCAACCCGTTGATTTTTAATTCACGATCCTCCAATAAAGCCCGCATGGCCGGGTTTAATATTTTAAAAGCCGGTAATACCGAAAAATTATTGATGCCGTTTTGCTCCGCCTCTTTGACCGTTAATCCAATCGCCGGCACGGTAGTCTCAAATCCTACTCCTAAAAAGACTACTTCACGATTAGGATTTTTTTGCGCGAGCTTCAACGCATCCAATGGGGAATAAACGACCCGGATCGAACCGCCTTCCGCCCTGGCCCCGGTTAAGGTCCCGGTGTTTCCGGGAACCTTTAGCAAATCGCCAAAGGTGGCGATGATGATCCTCTGGTTTCGGCTTAGCTGGATTGCTTGTTCGATAAAACCGCTTCCGGTTACACAAACCGGACAACCCGGTCCTGATAACAATTTAACCCCCGATGGTAAAAGCCGGTGAATTCCGGCTTTACGGATTACATTGGTATGGGTCCCACATACCTCCATTAGAATACAGCAAAGCTCGGAAAATTCATTTCGAATCCTGGTGATATATTCGTTCAAAATACAATTGTTCATCAGTTCATCATTTCCTTAAACAACCGCAATGTTTCTTCGGCTTCTTCCCGCGGCAGGACCTGGATCGCGCAACCGGCGTGGACCAAAACATAATCTCCGGTATTTACTCCTTCAACCAGCCTTAAATCCACCAATCGTTTGACACCGGAAAAGTTAACCTCACCCCGCCCGTTCTCAATCCAAATTACTTCGCCTGGTATTGCCAAGCACATCGGCAACTCCCCTCTCCGCCATTAAATTTCCCAGCCAGGCCTGGCCGAGCGCAATACCGCCATCATTGATCGGAACAATTTCCGGCACAAAGACCCGGAACCCTTTTTTGTTAAGTAAATCCCAGGTTAAATCAAGCAGTAAACGGTTTTGAAACACTCCACCACTTAAAACCACCTGCCGGATCCCGACGGCGTTACTTATTTTGTGAACAATCCCGGTAATAAACCCGGCCATCGTCCGGTGGAACTTCATGCTAATCGTCCCCACGCTTACTGACCCGCAATCCCGAAACACTTGAACCGCGATATCTTTGGGATCGACCTGGTAGACTCCATCCCGGAGATCGATTTGAAAATCGTAAATTCCTTGAGCGGACCAATCGGCCTGGTTTTCCAGCCATATCGCCGCTTCTCCTTCATAACTCACCTCCCGGATTCCTCCCGCCAAAGCGGCGATTCCATCAAACAGCCGTCCCACCGAAGAGGTTTCCGGGGAATTAATTCCCATTTTTAGCGCAACCTTCAGTCGTTCCCAGGAATGCGTCAAGTTTAAATGCTGAAGCCATTCTTGCGCCGGGCCTTCCGAAACTGAATCCTTTAAATATATGGCGCCCATTCGCCATGGTTCCTTGATGGCCGCTTCGCCTCCAGGCAGCGGGTAATATTTGAGATGTCCCAGTCTTTGCCATTCACAACCTTCTCCGGCAAAAAATTCACCGCCCCAGATCCGGTAATCGGTACCATAACCCGATCCGTCAAAAATTACCCCGATCACCGGTCCGTCGATATTACAAACTGCAATCGCACCGGCCAAATGCGCCAGGTGATGCTGAACCCCGATGGTTTTTAATCCCGAATGCAAAGCGTAAGCTGTGGAAGGATAATCGGGGTGTAAATCATGAATCACTAGTTCCGGTTTACAATCCAGAAGGCGTTGATATCTTTCGATATTGTCACGGTATGCCTGGTAACTTGCCAAATTATCCAAATCGCCCTGATGCGGGCTCAAATATATCATTTTATCCTTGGCGAGGGCAAAGGTATTTTTTTGCCCGGCCCCGCAAGCAAGCGAAGGCATCAAATTACATTTCACCTTCACCGGGGCCGGCACATAACCCCGGGAACGCCGGATTCCAATTACTTGATTACACTGAACCCTTACTACCGAATCGTCACAGCGCCATAGGATCCGGCGATTATGGCCCAAAATCCCGTCTACCATTGGTCCCAACATCTTAATGGCGTCATTGTCGTTAATAATTAAAGGTTCTTCGGAACGATTGCCGCTGGTCATTACCAAAGCCGTAACTTGATCGTCAAATAACGAGACATGCACGCCGGAGTATGGAAGAAATCCCCCGATTTCATTTAAGCCCGGATTGATAGACTTCGCTAACCGGCTGGATTTTTCCTGCCTTAATAGGACAATTGGTCTGGAAAGCGATGTTAAAATAGCCTCTTCCATCGCCAAAACCCGGCAATTTTCCTTTAAAACTTCCATGTTTTTAAACATCACCGCAAATGGCCGCCGATCACGGCCTTTTAATTTGCGGAGTTGGTCCACCGTCGCCTCGTTAAACGCGCTGCAAGCCAGATGATAACCACCGATCCCTTTAACCGCTATAATTCCCCCGTTAAGGATAATTTCCCGGGCGGTTCGGGCCGGTTCCACCGTCAACCCTTTACCGTCCGGTGTAGTGAACCAAAACACCGGACCGCAATCCGGGCAGGCGATGGTTTGGGCGTGAAAGCGGCGGTCGCCCGGAGCTAAATACTCCTGGAAACAGTTTGGACATAAAATGAAGTCATTCATCGAAGTTCGCTCGCGATCGAAAGGTAAACCGCGAATAATGGTAAAGCGTGGTCCACAGATGGTGCAACTGTTAAAAGGATAATGATAACGACGGTTATCGGGATCTAAAAATTCCCGTAGGCAGGAATCACAAATTGCTTGATCAGGCATAGGTGAACCGGTTAACCGTCCCGATTCGCTTTCCAGGATCGTAAAACCGGTTTCCCTTACTACTGGAATACTGGTCACCTTCATATCGTCAATCACCGCGGTCGGTGGAGCTTTAAATTTTAACTCGACGGTGAAGGCATCCAGGGCCGCTTGTTTTCCCTGAATCTCCAGTTCCACTCCGGCATAGTTATTCCGTACCCAGCCGGTTAGGCCTTTTTGCCGGGCTAAATTATATAAAAAGGGGCGAAATCCGACCCCTTGTACTAAACCACTAATATGAACCATCAATCGCTTCATGTTTTATATCCCTATTGATGTGCCCAAAATGTGGCCGCCTTTACAGCCAGCCAGTTTACCCAAGTTTCAACACCGGTTCCGTTTTTACAGGAAACTTCAAAAATGTGTGCTTTGGGGTTTATTGTCTTGATCTCTTTGTAAAAATTTTCACTGTTAAACTCCACATACGGTTTTAAATCAATTTTATTGATGACCACGGCATCCGCATGCTGAAAAATATCGGGATATTTATATGGTTTGTCATCCCCTTCGGCGATACTCAACATCACTACCCGTAACGCCTCGCCGAGTGGAAAGTATGCCGTGCAAATCAGGTTCCCAACATTTTCAACGAATAAAAGCGTTTTGGGTTCCACTTTAAACTCAGTCAACGCTTTGGCAATCATCGGGGCTTCAAGGTGGCAACCACCTTCGGTATTGATTTGAAATGCCGGGATATCCATTGAATTTAACAAATCGGTGTCGATGCTTGAGGCTGGATCTCCTTCGATTACAGCGGTCGGAACTTTCAATAAATGGGCGGTGCTCTTAATCAGGCTCGTCTTTCCGGCTCCCGGAGCGGCCAGTAAATTAACCACCATTAAACCTTTTTCGTTGAATAATTTGCGGTTTTCCTCCGCCAGTTTGGCTTCGTTTTCAAAAACATCCTGCTCGATTTTAATTTCCATAATCCTATTCCACCTCAATATTTTGAACTATACACTCCTGGCCGGTATCGGTAAGTCTTCCCAAATTACCGCAAGTTGGACAAAGAAAATCGTAATTCGTTTTGGTATACTCCGTTCGGCATGTCTCACAATAAAGTTGGGCTTTCTGCCTGATAAATTCCAAAGCCGCTTTTTCGGCGATTGTTCCCTTGGAAATCAAGCGAAAATACATTTCCACCGAATCATTTACCACTCCGGAAAGGTCACCCACGATTATCCGAATTTTTTTGACCTCGCGCGCCTGATGTGCTTCCGCTTCATTTAATACGATCCGGAGAATTTTTTCGGTTAAGGAGAATTCATGCATCACTGTTACTCCGGTGATTGATTATATCCATTGATTTAGACGGACCGGCCGCCAATACCCGCTCAAATCCGGCCAAATCTTTAAAAGATTGACAAGATAAGTAACCGGATTCGACGATGATTTTTTCCAAAGCTTGCCGTTGCTTATCACCGTGTTCAACCACAACCATTCCGTCCTCCGTTAATAATTTTACCGCTTGGGGTAATAACCGGCGGTAGGCCTTTAAACCGTCAACCCCGCCATCTAAAGCCAAAACCGGCTCCCGGAGAACTTCTTTTTGAAGGGTTGGGATTTCAGTACTCGGAATATACGGGGGATTGGAAACAATTATATCGAATTCCCTGAGATTTAAATTCGTTTGCGCTGTAAAAAAAGGATCTAGTAAATCTCCCGCTACAAACTCTATTTGGGAGGCTACTCCTAAACGCGCCGCGTTTTCTTTAGCCACCTGTAAAGCTTCCTCGGAAATATCGGAAGCAAACCATGCACTTTCGGGAAGTAATTTGGCCAAGGTGATCGCGATTACACCGCTGCCGGTGCCCACGTCAATACCACGTAAACCGGGTCGATGTTTAAAAAATTCGACCACCGTCTCAACTAAAATTTCGGTTTCCGGCCGGGGGATCAAAACCGCCGGTGTCACTAGAAAATCCCAACTTAAAAAGGACTTCTTGCCCGTTAAATATGCAAGCGGCAGGCCTTGCACCCGCTTTACGATTATTGCGCGATATTGTTGCAATTCGGCCGGTTTTAAAACCCGGTCCCATTCCGAATATAACTTTACCCGCGGTTGATCGAGCACGTTGGCTAACATCAGATCGGCCTCCAACCGGGGATTTGGTATGTCCCGTTCCGCTAGAAACGGAATGGTTTTAGTGATAACCGCTCCAATTGTTAATTCATCACTAGGCATTATTCCTCGATTATATCCTTTTTTCCTGTTGTAATGCAATTATTACTACTGTAATCACTATTGATCGACATTTCGCAACCGTTCAGCCTGGGCCGCGGTAATTAACGGTTCGATAACTTCAGCCAGATTGCCTTCAACGATCGAATTCAGATGATAAAGAGTCAGGTTAATCCGATGATCGGTCAAACGGTTTTGGGGAAAGTTATAAGTACGAATCCGCTCGCTTCGGTCCCCGGAACCAACCATGTCCCGCCTGGCCTGAGCCGTTTCCTGCTGTTGTTCCGATTGAAATTTTTCCAGCAAACGGGCCCGTAATACCTTCATTGCCTTCTCTTTATTTTTCAACTGTGATTTTTCATCCTGGCAGGTAACCACCAACCCCGTAGGCAGATGGGTAATTCGAACCGCCGAATCGGTCGTGTTGACGCATTGCCCTCCGTGACCACCGGCGCGAAAGACATCAACCCGTAAATCATTGGAATTGATCGCGACATCAACCTCTTCCGCTTCAATTAACACCGCCACCGTCGCCGCCGAGGTATGAATCCGTCCGCCGGCTTCGGTTTCCGGCACCCGTTGTACCCGGTGGACCCCGCTTTCATATTTCATCCGGCTGTACACTTGTTCTCCCTCAATCATAAATACGATTTCCTTAAAACCCCGCAAATCGGATTCGCTGGTGCTTAAAATTTCCAACCGCCAACCTTGCATTTCCGAGTAACGGGAATACATCCGGAATAGATCGCCCGCAAATAAAGCCGCTTCTTCGCCACCAGTCCCGGCCCGTATTTCCATAATCACGTTCTTCTCATCATTAGGATCTCTTGGAAGCAGTAAAACTTTTAGTTTTTCAATCAACCGGGTCTCCTCGGTTTCTAGTTGCTCAATCTCGGTCTTAAGCATTATAGCCGCATCGCCGGTTTCCTCTTCCAGCATTTCCTTGGCGGTCGCCAAATCGACCGTGATCCGTTTATACTCCTGGAAAGATTCCACCAGATCGCTGATCGCTGAATGGGCTTTAGCTAATTTTTGGAACAAGGGCTGATCGGCAATAACCCCGGGATCGCTAAGTTGACCGCTTAATTCATGATACTTTTCCTCAATGGAAACTAATTTATCAAACATTGTATCCGCCATTCAATTATCTACCTCGATAAAATATACTATGACTATCATCCGGCCGTAGCCGATTCCACTTCCACTTTTTCACCGGAATATACCTTGCCGCCAACAATTACCGGAGCTTCCTCGCATAACACCGCCACCAGAGAGTTGATGGCTACTTGCAGCTGTTCCTCGTCCGGTTCCCGGGTAGTTAATTTTTGCAGCCAGAAGCCGGGAAGGCTCAACCAGCGCCATAGGAAGAAATCCTGATGCCGGCCGGTGAATTTAATAATTTCATAGGAAACTCCCGCGATTACCGGTAGTAATGCAAGCCGGGTCAGGTATTTCATCCACCAGACTATGTCGAATCTCAGAAACATGAAGAAAAACGCGCTGATAATGACCACAAACAATAAGAAACTGGTTCCACAGCGCGGATGGAAAGTAGAATGCTTTTTGGCGTTTTCCACCGTAAGATCTTCCTTGGCCTCAAAAGTGTTGATCACCTTGTGTTCGGCGCCATGATAAGCAAATACTCGCTGAATATCTTTTAAAAACGAAACCGCCGCAATATATCCGACTAAAATCAGAATCCGGATAACACTCTCAATTAGATTCCCCCAAAAAGCGCCTGGTAAAAATTTGTGAATCAAAATCCTGGCTTCCAAGGGCAGTATAATAAAAAGAACCACGGTTAAGGCGAGCGCAATTGTAATCATTAGTGTATTTTCCCAGGGTGAGAGCTTCGATTCTCCTTCTTCCTCCATAAACTGATCCGCCGAAAACATCAGGGCCTTCATTCCAATTCCAAACGATTCGCATAACGCGACAATTCCCCTGATAA
>JBJKPO010000438.1:0-5052 GCA_046706235.1 Bacillota bacterium
CCGCGTTATAATTGCCGGACAACATCTCCAGTGTTTTTTGATACTCCGGTACATCCAGAGCCCGGTAGTTATAAGCTCCCCGGATCGTTTGCAGGGCATCGTCGGCCCGCCATTCCCCCTCGGCTGTCATGGCCACTAACTGTTGAGCCAAGATATCCAGGCAGTTGCGCGGCGCTTTGGCCGGTTCCACCCGTCCCGCCTTCATCTCCCGGACAATGGCCGCCGTCTCCAGAAGATCGGCCCTGGTCTTGGGGATAATCCGTCCCTTGCTGGGCATGCCCACGATGAGCCCGGCCCGCCCGACCCGCTGCAACCCCCGGGCCACCTCCCGGGGCGACTCTATTTGAACCACTAAATCAATATATCCAATATCGATCCCCAATTCCAGCGAGGCCGTAGCCACTATGCACGGCAGTTTCCCGTTTTTCAGCAGTTCCTCCACCTCCAACCGCGCCTCCTTGGAAACACTGCCGTGATGGGTCCGGGCCAGTTCCCGCCCGGCCAGCCGGTTAAGCTCCGCCGTAATCCGCTCCGCCTGCGCCCGGTTATTGACGAAAACCAGAGTAGTCCGGTGCTGATTGATGAGTTGCAGCACTTGCCCGTAAATCTCCGGCCAGACGGTCTTTTCCGGCAGTTCCTTCAGGTCCGGGACCGGCAGCAGGATTTGCAAATCCAACTGCTTCCGCTGCCCGGTGTCCACGATGCTCACCGGTCTAGGCTGATAAATCCCGGTTTGCTTGTCCCGCTCGCACCCTCCCAAAAAAGCCGCCACCTGATCCAGCGGCCGCATCGTCGCCGACAGCCCGATCCGTTGCATTTGTTTCTTTCCCACTAAATGTTGCAACCTTTCCAGCGACAGCGCCAAGTGAGCCCCCCGTTTGGTGGGGAACAGGGTATGAATCTCGTCCACGATTACATACCGGACGGTCTTCATTATTTCGCGCGCTTGGGACGATAACATTAAAAACAACGATTCGGGAGTCGTGATCAAGATCTGGGGCGGCTGCTTCAGTATCCTTCTTCGTTCCGCCGCCGGGGTATCCGCGGTCCGCACCGCCTTGGTCAACAGCGGCAGGTTTACCCCCTGTTCCTTGCTTAAGTTATAAATCCCCTGAAGCGGGACCTCCAGATTACGATGAATATCGTTATTCAAGGCTTTCAATGGAGAGATATAAAGGACGCTGACGCCGTCAGTGATGGTTTTACCAGTGAGAGCGTCTTGATAGAGTTGATCCAGACACTTTAGGAAAGCTGCAAATGTCTTCCCTGACCCGGTAGGAGCCAAGATTAAAACATTCTGGCCTGCCGCGATGAGGGGCCAGCCTTCGGCTTGAGGTGGAGATGGCTCGCCGTAGGTTCGTTCGAACCAGGCGGCGACGGTGGGGTGGAAGGTCGAAAGGGATGGGTGAGACATCGGTAAGTACCTCGTCGTTTTTTTGATTAAAAATTACAGATTGAAGATTGCAGATTATAAATTACAAATTATTACTAACTCTTGACTACTGATATTAATATTAACATATTTTGGGCGGAAAAATGGGGGAATGTGATGAAGGATGAGTTGAAAAGTGATAATTACTGAAGTTTACGGAAAAGGGAGGAAGTTCGAGGGAAGACATCGAATACTAAATGATATTTAGCTTTACTTACCCTGCGGTGGACAGAACAACCCGCAGTAATTTGACAATTAATTTAAACGCGGGTCTTAATCTTCATCACGGCATATCCCTAGGGACACGCCACTGCGGACAAAACAATCAGGAATATATTTTAAATACCATGATTTTTATTTGATAATAAATAAAAATACGAATGTGGGTTTCCATCTCCACCGCGGGGTAAACCCCTCGGCTAGGTATATAAACGCACAAACCCCCGTAAACGGGGCTATTTGGCCTAAAAAACACAAAAAATCATTTAGACAGCACAGCCGGCTTTAGCCGGGTTTTTAATCAACATAGCCGTGTGGGTTTACCCCGCGGTGGACAGAACAACCCGCAAAATCAATATCATTTAATAAAGTTTCGATTTCGTCATCCTTGGTAAGGATGATTCCAAGATCTTCAATTACTGAAGGTTCAATAATGCAATATGAAGCGCCGGTATCGATTACAATATCCTTAACTTCAATTATTTTACCGGCATGTTTAATTTTAATTGATGAAAATAACAACCCTTCTTTATATTCAAGTTTCAAGAAGGAATCCTCCTGAATAACCCAAAATTTTTAATTAACCTGGTTCTAATATTATTATGGCTGGTATGGAAGACCAAAAATTTGCCGGCGCTTTTAGTAAGTTCCATCGTGGCCGCTTTATCCGTTGCTAAGGTTTTAATAACGCTCATTTCATCAATGTATAAATAATCATTATCGGTATGAGAGTTAAGGATCTCCAATTGGACCCACTGGTCGGGATACAGTTTACGAACTTCATCCCATTTCATGGAAATCACTCCTTAAAATTGTACTTGTCGTAAAGTGAATAAACTAAATAAGAATGCCTTCATTAATTATAACAGAGAACCATAACTTTATTCAAGGATGCAAACATCTCAAGTTGCTGATTTATGGTAGTTAAGGATTTATCGGTGTAAGAAAAAATTGAGGCCGGATTCGATTTTGTCAAAGACAAGCAAATATTAGAACTTACCAAAATAATTTAAGAGCCTTACGGCTCTAAGCGATTACTTGCTATAATATTCAATAAATGCCTTTGAAATATTTCTAAAATCGGAGGTTTAAATTGTTCCAAATTTCTACTTCCCATACTTCTCCTCCAACATTCATTAAATTTTTTAACTTCTTAACTTTACAGTGTTATTTTCGGAATAAATTTTCATAGCTTTAATTAACTTGGCTTTCCTTAGGTTATTGACTATCGGAAATACTATTACACCACCAGCAACACAATTATTGACGATTTAGAGGATTGTTGATTTCTTTTGACAATCAATAAAAATATAAATGAAATTCTATTAATCCTAGTATTGTTTGTCGCCAATTACTGTACTATAATAAATGTTGTAATCGGCCGGAGATTTTCCAGCTCAATGTGAATGTATAACAATCGTGGGCTTGGAGTATTTCTTGGCGCATTATTGCATGAAGGCGTCCGGTATAATTTAATTCGGGTCAATACTGCGTTCAGCGGCGTGATAAAAACGGGCAATCACAAATAACTATTAGAGAGGAGCTTTATGAATGAAAAGAAAGTTTTATTTACCCGTTATTCTTTCAGGTATTATTTTTATGGCGCTTACATTTCTAGTCGGTTGCGGAAATACATCTGTAAGCCCAACCGAAATCGAACCAAATAACACAATGTCGGAAGCTCAAAAAATCTCTGTTGACGGCACGGAAATAACCGGGGCCATCAATCCCGGCGATGATCCTGATTTTTATAAATTTAACGGGTGCATTGGTCATGGTTACCGGGTAGATGTAACTTGGCTATCGGGAGAAACCTTGGATCTTAAAGTTTATTTTTATGCATATGACGGATTAAATTTTTATATTCTAAATAAAACGGGCGCAAAACAAAATGAAACCGATACTATCGATTTCCATACTTCAGGGGGCGACTGTTATGTTGCGATAGTGGACGCGACTCGAACAAATACCGGTCAATACAAGATATCGATCATCGAGGGCGGTTATGGTACTCCCAATGTCGCGCCTCAATATATGATCAAAGAATAATAAGTTTGACTTATTTCTCAATTTTATAACTAAAAACGGTGTGAAAAATTGAACACACCGTTTTTTTGGATCGATATAATAAACAACGCGAGGTTTCAAACATGAAAATTATTTTTAAGTATGCGGCGGTTATTTGTATTCCCGTCTACATCGCTTGTTGTTCATGATTTATATGGTGATTATCATGTCCCAGTACGATAAAATCTCACAATTAAACTCCGATAAAATGAACGCCGGCCAAAACAGCATATCTCCGGCTAATATCCTTATACAATTTTTGTGAATCATTTCGGTAAAACAATAATTGTAAACCCGGTATAAATGAATTATTCGGGAAAATTGGCTTTTGTTTACGATTGAATGTTATTAAAAAATAAGCTATGATTATATGTTTACAAACCGTCGAAATATGAGCCTCTTTTATGGAAGAGGTATTTTTTTTGGAGGATATTAATGCGCGAGTTCTTTTCGGTTTATGAAAAAAGTCCCGGCCAATTTCGGATTTTTTCGTCGCTCCATATCACGATGCTGGTTACGATCTGCGTTATCGCCTTAGGTATAATAATCTTCAGGAAACATTTGCGCGGAAAAAATGGATTTTATCGATATCTGATAGCGGTAACCGCTCTGGTCTTGGAGGGTTTAAATCTTATTTGGGTTGTGAATAGCGGAAAATGGGATCTAAAAACAACGCTCCCGGTGGAACTTTGCGAACTGACTTTAATATTGAGCATCGTCATGCTTATTTGGAAAAGTTATCATTTATTTGAAACGCTATACTTTTGGGGGTTCATTGGTTCGACACTGGCCTTAATATTTCCACATCTGCATGCAACCTATCGCCATTTTCATTTTTGGGCGTTCATGTTATCCCATTCGCTAAATCTGATCGCCTTGTTATATATGATGTCGGTTGAAAAATACCGGCCAACCGCGAGATCGATCCGGCTATGTTTTATCGTTACCAATATTTATATGGCATTAATGGGCACGCTTAATTATTTTTCAGGATCAAACTATTACTATTATTATGTTTTCAGCCGGCCCGCTCCTAACATACCAAATCCCATTATGTACACCAACTCTTGGTTCTTAAGGATATCACTACTTGAGATAACGACTCTTTTTGCGCTGTTAATCGGTTATTTACCTTTTATGGTGGCCGGCGCCATTAAAAATAGGAACTCACAATCAGTTTCGCTTCCAAATCCATGATAAAGCAAAAAATCCATTGAACCTTGGAATTAGCATAAACTTTTGATATAGGCAGGAAGTTTAACGGAATATATCGAAATATTTTTAGAAAAATTTGTTACAATTAATATTTAATTTCAGGAGGAATTTCTCCTGGT
>JBJKPO010000439.1:0-6982 GCA_046706235.1 Bacillota bacterium
GTTTCAGTGTAGTCATACCAGCGGCTGTCCCAATAACCTAAGCCGTAAAGGGGGATCAGCTCGGTATGGCCGGTCAGGTCGAGAAAATCGGTCCGCAGTTGCCGGACATTACCTTTGGGTAAAAATATGTACATGTCGGGAGCGTTATTAGTCAGGTCCCAGCCATTGGTGCTGTAATTGGGAATACCTTGCGAGGCAATATTATAACCCCAGCCGGCCGGCACCATCCTGGGAGTGTCCGCAATCGCCCAGGCCCAAGTGTTGTCGGTAATGGAAGGCAGCCAGGCCCGGTTACTGGGCAACGAACTATAAGTCCAGAGCTGGGTGCCGTCGGTTTTGGTAATGATAATCCCGCTTAATGAAGAAGCATTGGAAGGCACTTTCACGATAAAATCCGCGGTTTGAATCTGTTCATAACCACCGGCGTTTGAACGGGTATAAGAGGCGCCCGGCCAATTCCGGTTGGTGATAAAAAAGGTCGCCCGGTCCTCAAAACCGTTTGGCCCTCTATTCTCCAGCCGCACGAGGGTAGCAGAGAGAACCTGGACCCTCACCGATCCGATGACCTCGGAGGTTCCGGCGGCGTAACCGATATTGTTTAGCAATAATAACAAGACAATCAACAAACTGCCAATGATGGCTTTCGAGCTTTTCATTTCTTTTCCCTCCTTCTATTTATCATTTTTTATCATCACATTTATTATAATACAAAAACTTATAAAGAACAATCTTACCAATATATTAAAAAGGCCGACAATTTATACATCTAAAGCTATCATACCGGGTTTTATCACTACGGAGGATGGTGTCACGGGAAGGCGTCATTGGTGGAAGTAGGATTTGGGGGAGTGATTAAAACTGGTTGTTGAGGCTTTGACCCCGATCCACGGGTTGAAACCCGTGGCCGGTTAAAAGCTTATCGGTTGAAACCGATATTTGGGATTGATTGGATTCGTTGCCCTTCTATGGGGGTTTGTGTGTAAATACACCTATATCCAGTTAAATCAGCCATAATACAAATGAGAGTAACAATCTTCGTTGGTCTATTTGCAGACCCCTTGCCCCTAGTACAGCATGTAAACATGCCGATGGGTAACCACCGGTCACAGAGGCCTAAAAGCTTATCACTCCGTGAAGCTATCTTAATTAACTTGAAAAATCTTTTAGGTTTTATCACTACGGAGGATGGTGGTTATCCCTTCGCAGGGACAAAGGGTCTGATTTTAGGCTTACTTTCTATAGATTACCTCCGCATGGAGATCAGAGCCGAGGTTAAGGTAGCTACATCAAGGGAATCGCTGGATTGAATCTCTTCGCCGATGCGGAAAAAGTCTTGCCAGGCATCTTTAAAAGCAGATGTGGTAATATCGGTAAATTGACCGGACTTTACTAAACGGTAATACGAGAGATCAAGTATTCCAGCAGGCGCGCTTGATCAACTGGAGTGAGTTGGTTTACGAGATTCCGGACTTGATTATAGGTTGTATCAGCAATATTGGTCTCCTATATGAGGTAGAACAGTATATTTTTATTGTATCATAAACATTCAAGAATAAGCATGAGGACTGGAAAAAGAATGAGCTGAGGACTAGAGGCATTATAGAACCTTACGTTACCCCGCTTCATATATAAATTTAAATTTAGTCAAACATTTTTAGTAATATGGGCTATGTGTGTTATATTATGGTAGAAAGGAATTTCGAGATGTATTACAATATTAGGTTAGAAGGTTAATTTAGTGCCGGGAAAAAAGATTAATCAAAAATTAGTAAATCCGTTAAAAAGTATTCTAAGGTTAAACGAAGTGTAATGTTATGCTACTTAAGGAAATAGCATATTATTTAATATGTTCAATTGGTTGGTCCTAGTTTTATTAATGATAAGATGATAAAGGATTACATCCATTTGGGAAAAAACAGCCTATAGGTTTGACCTCTTTATTTTTCATTACCTCTTTTCATTTCTTTTAGAAATTTAATACCTTCAAAAGCACCCAATTCTCCTTTCCCTCTTTTTTCTAAGATTACTAGATCGATGTAACAATTCAAAAGGAAGTGGGCGATAGATTTTTTTTGACTGGTGTTATTAATACCCAAGGAGTATGTTAGAAACCTTCCAAATTTAGAAAACAAGTTAGTTTTTGTTTGACCTATGAAATTTTTATTTGATAGGTAGAAATAAAAAATTAAAACGCGAAGTATTAAACTAGATTTTTCTGGAATATTGTTGGAATCAAGATTAAGTAATATATTGATAATACGTATGTTGAGCAGGTATTGATTATATAGAAGTTCATCGATAGTAAAGTTACGGTATCGTTCGAGGGTACTTTTGAGGTTGTCTTCAAGGTTGCGGGCGCAGTTTCGAGCGCGATTGGGGGCATGGACCCGGGGACTAAGGTCGTTGACGAGTGCCCGGGCGAGATCGAAGGCAGGGTCGAGATCGCGGTAACGGCCTATGGCACGGGCGCGAGTGCGATCGTGGTCAAGGGTGAGTGCGAGGGTGAAAATGCGTTCAAGTGCGTAGTTAAGATCGCGGGCAAGGACGAAAGCAAAGCTCATAACCCGGTTTTGGTCAAGGTCGTTGTTACGACCAAGGTTGCGGTCAAAGTAGTATTGTAGGTCGCCAACACGATCGCGAATGCGTGTAAGGTCCTGGTCTAGGTCGTAGGGGGTATCAAGTACTTGGCTTAAATCAAAACTGCTAACAAGAGTATGAATTAGAATTTTTATATGTTCCTGGTCTTTAAAACTAGAGAAACAAACTAATAAATCTTTCTTAGCTTGTTCGAATATTAACTCAGCATCTTTTTTTGTTTTTATACTTAATTCGAAAGCCCCATCATTCATACTCAACCAATATCCAATCATTTGTTTGCCGAGCGTTTCCTCATGGACGGATGCTATTTCTTGATTTAGTTCCAATATTTCTGTTACCGATGGTATCCGATAGATCCAGTTATCTCCTTCACGTTTAGTTAACCACTCGCAAAAAGCGACTGCGTCGGACGAGCGGACGCCAACCACCGGTGTCTGTCCCTTGTTTTTTGGAAATTGATAACTCTTCCAATGATCCGGTTGATAATATTTGCCTTTTTTACGCATTTCATCTAAAAATAAATGATACTCAACATGAGTAATATATGATGCGTCAATATATTTATCATCCGAAATTCGGCTCATTCGGTGTAGTCTTAAGTTTAATAAAGCATTAGCTACTACTCGCCGTCGTTCATAGTTTGGATCTTCAACCCCATTTATTAGGACATTTTGTAATTGTACTCGTAATTTCTCATCCATCTCTAGCGCTTCATCCATACATTCGATGGCTAATGATAAAGAGGATACTGAAGAATTAACTAGTTCCAAACATTTTCTTATGATTCCGGAGGCATTGGACTTCGCGCAATAAAGTCGAATCACTTCATGCCACCAACGATCCTCAATCTGGTTGATGATTTCATTTTCCAATTGTTGCTCCCTAATATAAACCGAAGCCAAATATTCCTGGAAAGTTAAATGAGCAAAACTATAGACTCCTTCCTCACGCTCGATCAAAAGCCCGCTACTGCTTTCAATCATCTTTAAAAAATCTTCTTCAGTGAGATTCAGTTCGACCCTATGTAAAGGAGTGCCAATGATCTCCTTAGCCTTAGCCAAATTTACCTCCCTTTTTTGATCGCACATCAAATGATAAGCTAAAGGCCGTAAAATAAATTCCTTTTGAGCAGGGGTTAGGCTTGTGACTATACCTTTTGATAACTGACGTTTACCTAAGAAAACTTCACATATCTCTTGATATAATTCAACTCTTCGTCCTGGTAAGGAACTTCGGTAACGATGCACGGTTGTAATCATGGTTAATAATAAAGGATTGACGGCCAACTCCAATAGGTTGGAGGCTGACTGCAACCTTTTTCGCAAATCATCAGCACCTTGAGTGGCTAGCATACGTACCCCTGGATCATCTTTGTGATGGCTCATAATTTCGTTGGCTAAGTACCAGTTGTCAATAAAACGATTGATTTGTTGATTGTTAAAAGGGCGGACTTCTAAAAGATTTATATGCGATAAAGGATTGGTCTGGTAACCATGGGGCCGGGAAGTAATAATGAACCGGTTTTTATATTTCCCCCAAATTTCAATCTGGTGTTCGACCCATTCACCCACCTTTTTCAAATCTTCAGGATTGGCCACTTCATCAAAACCATCGAGCATGATTAAGACTTTTCCTTTTTTGAGTCTAACATTAAACCAATCCGGCGAGATGGGGACTTTATTTTTAATCAGTTGGTCACATATGGCTTGAGTCAACTCATAGTCTGATTTTTCTTTAATGATTTGAACATAATCACGTAAATAGAGTATAACCGGTAATTTAACCGTGGTTTTTACTTGTCGTTCTAGTTTTTCCCTTTGTACCACAGCTAAGGCCAGGTGTTTTAATAGCGTAGTTTTTCCACTTCCAGGAGAACCGATAATAGCCAAGTGTAGACAAGTATCAGACTTAAGGAAATCCCAGATTGAACGGCTATCACCGTTTAGGCCTGTTTCTATTGAAGGAACCAGGCTTTTACCCGCCTTATCGATTGTTTGAGGTACCATACTCAACTCCACAAAAACCTTCTCCATTTCCAAAGCATAAATCCCTTGGGTTGATAACCCTTTAACATCAAAATCACGGTGTTTGTAAACAATGTATTCGATGTATTGTTTATAAAAAGGGGAAAATAGTTTTTGTGATTTTAAATCTACAAAATCCGCAATTCGTTGAGCCCAGCGCCCGCTTAATATATTGGCGGCACCGGAAATAATTCCGATGAAGAAGACCAGTACTTCGTAAGCTAGGAATAATCCGATAATAAGCCAAAGATTTTGGGTTAGCTTAGTCAGGTATGTTGATAGAGCAGCCGGAACACCAGTTAAACTGAAAAAAATTAGTAATACCCTCAGAACTGGTTTTTGTTCCGTAGGTTGAGGTTCTATAGGTTGCGGGTTGGTATTCATGGATTTATCACCTAGTTTCAACAAATATTTCAAACAAAATAATAATTGGCTAATTTGTTGTTTATTCCTGCAATAGACTTTTGCAAAGGTTATTATTTTTTAAAGCCAAGAATTTATACTCCACATAATTTATAATTTAACGAACAAATTAGGCTTCCCCTATAATGGGTCTTAGAAACAGTAACCGGAGGATATTACACGTTACATTCATATGGGTAAACCTTAAACAGATTACCGATGCAACTTTTACATTTCAGCATCAAATGAAACTGTCAACTATTCCAAAACTCCTCCAACAATTGCCTATAATCACCTGTCGAAAACGGCCGTCCCGGCAGGAACCAATCGACGGGCAATAATTCTTGATAGCTTTCCTGTAAGAAGTGATCATCAACCAAATATTACCACTCCCGCGTCGTTGGGAGTCCGGAATACCCGGCCGGCGGCCTGGATGACCCGGATTAGGCCTGTAAAATAATGGCTTAAAGGCATTAATAAAATTTAAACTAAAATATTGAATATTATTCGCTAAAAATATATAATATAATAGAGAAAAGTATAGGGGAGGTTTAGTAAATGATTCTTACCACCACTGAATTACAGAATAACTTCGGCAAGTACATTAATATTATGCAAAACGAACCCATTGTTTTTACTAAAAATGGTAAAATTGTCGGGAAATTAGTACCCATTAAAGGAGATAAAAAAGTTGCCTTAGCAAAATTGGAAAAACTAAAAGTCGATCTCCACGATGTTGAAGAAGAGGAGAAAATTGACGGACGGATGGAAAAATATCATGTATAAAGTTTTTTTAGATACCAATATCCTGCTGGATTTTTTAATTACTCAAAGAGCAGGACATGCCGCCGCTCAACGCATCATTGAAATGACCGTGGAAGATAAGTTTATCAGTTATGTTTCGCCAATTTCTTTATTGAATATTTATTTTATCCTAAGAAAACAAAGGACCGAACCAGAACGAAAAGAAATCATTGAAAGTTTGCTTGAAATACTGGATATTACAGAGCTTGACTTGGACGCCATCCAATCAGGCTTATATATTCCGATTGAGGATTATGAAGATGGAGTGCAATATATGTGCGCGGCAAAGATAAATGCAGATTTTATCATTACCGGGGACCAACAATTTCAAAAATATAACCTGGAACTTAAAAGGATCAGCGCCGAAGAGTTTCTTGCCATTTATAATAATAATATAGTTATTCCATAACCCGGACAAGCCGGAACCAACAAGGAGAGATTTATCGATCATCTATTAATCTCTTTTCCAAAAAAAACAAGCTTTAAACGGGTTAGGGACTAAACCCCACTCCAAAACTCCTCCAACAATTGCCTATACTCACCCGTCGAAAACGGCCGTCCCGGCAGGAACCAATCGGTGGGCAATAGTTCTTGATAGCTTTCCTGTAAAAAGCGATCATCAACCAATAGTACCACTCCCGCGTCGTCGGGGGTCCGGAAGACCCGGCCGGCGGCCTGGATTACCCGGATTAGGCCCGGGATCAGGTAAGCGAAAAAGAAGCCCTGGCTGTTGCGTTCGTCAAAATAGCGGCGGATTAATTCCTGTTCATCGTTAACCGCCGGTAATCCGGGACCGACAATCATCACCCCGATCAGTTGTTCGCCCGGCAGGTCGATTCCCTCTCCGAAAATCCCCCCCAGCACCGCCAACCCGACATTGGATTGATTGGTCCGGGCAGCCAGGCTACTGTCGGTTACCCGCCGCAAAAACTCCGTTTTGGCGGTTTCATTCATCGCGGGGGCCTGGATCTGTAGCCTGGCCTTGCCGGCCAGCAACGGTTTCACCAGCGGAAGGACCGTCTGTAAATAGTTAAAGGAAGGGAAAAAGATTAAATAATTCCCGGCGCGGGCGGTTACCAGTTCGGCGATGCAGCGGGCCAGGAGCCCGGCCGAATTGGCGCGCAAACGGTAGCGGGTATCTATGCCTGGTACAT
>JBJKPO010000440.1:0-8183 GCA_046706235.1 Bacillota bacterium
ATGTTATTGTTGGCGGTTATCGAAGAGTTGGACGGGCCAAAAAGAGTTAACTTGGGAGGAAAATGACCGGTAATCATGAGGAAATATTTTCGAATTTTATTATTGACGGTGGTTGTATTAAGTAGTATTTTAATTGGAACTCCAAGCGGAGCGATGGGCGCGGAGTTCGATAATCGTCCAATTGTGATCGTTAGCGCCGATAAACTGGACAGTCTCGAATTATTCCACAGCGATTTAGCGGCTATTAAACAATTATTGGCCGGTAGTGCTTGCGGTTTGATGAACATTCGCACCGGTGCGGGATATTGCGACTCCGCCAGCGGTTATTTGACCCTCGGCGCGGGAAGCCGGAGCACTATGCCCGGAGTATTGGGAGGAACCTTTGAGCCCAGGAGGCATTTACCGGGTGGAAAAGCTAAATTCTATTTGGATTGGAGTTTCGGCGCGACAGTTCCCGCTTTGGAAAAAGGAAATCTGGTTGTTCCGGAAATCGGTTGGATTAATAACCAGGCCTGTACCGAGGACCGCCAGGTAGATCCCGGACAGCTCGGGGCGATTTTTCGTGATAACGGTTGGCGGACCTGCTTGATTGGAAATCTTGACAATATTACCACCTCGAACCGGCCCGGCGGTTTGTTGCTGATGGACCGTCACGGAATTATCGACGAAGGAAATATCGGTAATTCCATGAATGAATTCGATTTCGAATTCCCCTATCGATATCGGTTCAGTATTTCCAAAGCCATCCGGGAATTGGACGCCAGGCTTGCCGCCGCCAAAATTATCGAGTTGGAATTCGGCGATTTTTTCCGTTTGGACTTATACCGTGATAAAATAGACCCAGCTCAATATTTGATATTAAAACAAAATTGTTGGGCTCGTTTCAATGGGTTTCTAGCTGAGCTTGATAAATTAAGAACCGCTAAACCATTTACTTTGGTGGTCGTATCACCCTCCGTCTCCAAAGAAAGCAGAATTAATAAAAATTTATTAGCCCCGGTTATTATCAGTAGTCCTGAGTTTCCTCCCGGTTTATTAAGTTCCGGAACCACCAAATGGCCCGGTCTGGTGGCCAATATCGATCTTTTACCTACATTGCTTAAGTTATCCAATCTACAAACTAATTACCGGCTACCCGGCAGGTTTTTTACGGTAAAGCCGGTCTCCGATTACTTAAGCCGGCTTGAAGCCTTGAACCAACGATTGGCTATTAAAAACTCCAGTCAACGTCGTATTTTAAACTGGTATATGGGAATTATTTCGGTTGGGTGGATAGCGGGATTATTATTGATATATATGGCACGTTTATGGTTTCGAGACGGTATGACCCGTAATTTATCCCTGTTTTACGAATGGCTAATTACCGGAGTGGTTGTAATTCCCTTATCGTTAGTTATTTTACCGATATTCCCGGCCTGGTTGTGGGAAGTTGGCGAATTCTTGATATTAACCTCATTATTAGGCGCTTTTTTGGTGTCAATTAAAACCATAGACTTGCGAATGCTAATTCTTTCAGGTCTGATCTGGGGCGGGTTAATCCTGGATCAAATCCTGGGCTGGCATTTAATCCGTTTCTCGGCTTTGGGCTACAGTGCGATGGCCGGTTCCCGTTATTACGGACTCGGAAATGAATTTATGGGGGTTTTTTTGGCAGCTTCATTGATATTCGGACATTTGTTGAATCAATACCGGGCTCCGAAATGGTTAATACCATTAGTACTGGGATTTAGCATTTTTGTGTTAAGCTGGCCGCAATTAGGAGCCAAATTCGGTGGGATTTTATCGGGGACAGCCGGTTTTTCGTATTATTTAATCCGCTTTTATAAGGTAAAGTTAGACAATCTTAAATTGTGGGTGATTTTATCCGGGTGCCTTTTGATTCTGGCGGCAATCGGCTGGTGGGACAGTTTACGGCCGCCGGAGGTACAAACCCATATCGGCCGGTTTATCCATTTGTTTTTGGCGAAGGATTTTCAGCAAATGAGTGAAATTATTTTCCGTAAATTATTGATGAATCTAAAATTGACCATAGTCAGTCCCTGGGTCCGGATCATTTTACTCTCGCTGGCCTTGGGAATCGTAAATCGTCTGGTGACCGGGAGAAATCTGGCAAGCTCGCAAGATGCATTGATCTGGAAATCAATTTTAGTTACCGGAATAGCGGCTTATCTGGTTAACGATGCGGGAGTATTAGCTTTCGCCACTTGTTTGGCATATGGGTTTTCGTTTATGCTATTGAAGCTTAGGGAGATTTTATATCGTCGTTCCTCTTGAATACTTTCTCATAATTAGCTCCTTTTTTTAGACATAATTCCTGTTTGGGATCACGGTAAAGCTCAATGTATTTTAAAAAGTAAGCTAATCTGAAATCTTCAATTATTTGAGCGGGGGTACGTTTTACAACTCCGGCAATAATGGGAGCATATCCTTTTAAAGTAACCGGATGGCCTGTTTTTTGATAATTTTGCCATACTTTGGAGCAAAAAAGCAGTCTGGATGCTTCTTCGGCTCTTGCAGTATCGCTTATATACTCGTGTTCCCCGTCCCGTGGTAAACTCAACCCCAAAATATCTTCAAGGTACTCATGACTAGTGGCATACTTGGCCATGGTCCCATTAAAGCCCAACCGGGATGAGATTAAACGAACTTGTTTATTATCCGCTTTAATCGTCTTTAATAAAGGGAGGATATCGTTATTGCTGGAAATAATTACAAACATATCAATACAGGGGTATTTGGCAAGGGCCAGCAAGGCATCGACGGTTAATAAAATATTACTGCGATTTTTTGCGCCGCTGACCGAATGGCGAGTCTGGATTCCAAGCCGCCTGATAATTGTTTGAATTCTACCGTCGAAGGAGTTTTTTTCAAAATTACAATAGGCGATACAGTCGATGATATTAAGATTATTAACATTCCTTAGCCGGTCCAATATTACCGAAAAAAAATCAATTGTCAGCGGATTGGTTTTGTACCGCTGTAAAAGCGTCCATACGTTTTCATAATCAATATAAACATTAGCATTACTTTTGGAGCGCGTTGGTCCAGTCAAGCGGGTCACAACCTTTATTTTGTTACTTGATATGCATTAATCCGATTATATATCTTTATAACATTTCTTATTATTTAGCAATAGTAACGAATGTAACAACAATAAAAAAACGTTACTAATGTAACGTGTTAAATGATTATTAATAATTTATCCTTTCTTTGCCGTACGGGTAACTTGATAACTTTAACGAGAATGATAGGTTTAATATGGATAAACTATGGGTCGTTGTTTTTTACGACATTTTTTACCGCATACAAGGCTAATTGAGTCCGATCATTCAGTTCTAATTTATCCAGAATTTCGGATACGATATTCCTGACCCGGCCTTCACTTAAGCACAAAGCAGCGGCTATTTTACGGTTATTCATACCCTGGGCGATTAATAAAATTACGGATATTTCTCTGGAGGTAAGGTAAACCAGGTGACTACCATCGGGAGCAATAAATGCTTTAGTTTGATTGATAATTGTATCGTTGGCTTTTTGGATTTTAGTTACCTTATCCTGTAAATCTTCAATAACTTTCGAGGGTCCGCTTTTTATTGCCTTTATTTGTTCGTTTAGCGAAGTAAGTTGCCGGTTTTGCTCTTCCAGTAAGACAATCTTCTTTTCGTGCATTCCGAGTTCGGATTTATACTGTTGTCGTTCTAATTCAAACTTTTCTTTCATAGTGTTGATAATCCGGAAATGCCCCAATATCGTTAATATCACTATAATTAATAAAAGCAGTAGAAATAGAAATATCAACTTTGAACCGCTTATTAAACTTATAAAAAGGATAATTGTCGCTAGATATACTAAAAAATACATCCCGAAATATACTAAAATTACAGTAAGATCCAGGCGATCCGGTTGTGATCCGATAGGAGGAAGCAAGGATTTTTTAAGTTTCGGTAGTATTTGGGGTAGTATAAATAAGGCCAAGGCCGGGAAAAAGAACTCGCATACATTGCAGATAATATTTCCCCAGGGTGTTTTTAATAGAAAAACAGCCAGATGCGGATTGGCGGAACAAACCGGGCTTATAATTATTATATCACCCGCAAAACTGAATAGCAGAATCAGCAAACTTACCCAGCCACATTTTAAAGGGTGAATATCCCGCGCGGCAATCCATAATAAAAAGGCGATCAAAACAGGCAGGGCTATTCCCACAACCGGTAAGGGAAGCAGTTGCCGCGACCAGAAACTATATAAGGAACCAGTTAAGATTAACGGTAATATTTTCAGAAAGCCGGGTCTTACGTTTAACATTAAAAGACCTAGTCTGAGAATAATCAGCCAACAGACTAAATAACTGATGATTATAAAAAATAAGGCTAAAAATAGCTGCTTGTTAATTATTTCCAGTAATAATTCCCGGGTCACTTCGCTGTATCATCTCCGTTAAATTTTTTTCTTTATTATAGATATACAATGATTGGATATTCAAGTCAAGAGTTTTAGTGAAAAATGTCAATTTTCCCGTCAAACACCTTGTAGTTTACAAAAAAAAAAAATTAAAAATACCGCTAAAATAGCGGTATTTTAATGAATCGGATCGAGTTGAGCTTTACTACTTTTCAGGTTTTCGAGGAAGTTCCGGTTGGTAAGACCATAATAGACATGCCGAACACATTGAAACCAATCCAAAGCGCATTAACAGGGAGATTACCAACGAGGCGAAAAATTTTCGCATGTTACCACTTCTTTCTTGCTTTAGAAAATTGCGGTTAAAATTTATAACCCAAGTTAATTTTAGCATATTCAGGGTAAAAAAGCAAATAACATCCATTTAAATAAATTAGTATTTATTAAATATTTTATGCTATTTAATCAATCTGATATTTTATGAGCGCTTTCTTTCTCTTTAAATAGGAGTGACCCTAAAATACTAAGCAACAAAACACCGAAGATCACCGCAATCGAAGTTTCGATTGGGATTGTCATTTTCTGCGCTCCAAATATTAAAATGGATAATTTAATTCCGACAAACACCAGGATTACAGCGACTCCATACTTCACTAAATGAAAGGCATGGTGCAGTTTTTCGATTAAAAAATAGATGCTGCGTAATCCTAAAATGGCAAATATATTGGAAGTATAAATAATAAAGGGATCGGTAGTCAACGAAAATACGGCCGGAATGGAATCGATGGCAAAGATGATGTCCGAACCCTCGACTAAAAATAAAATAGCTAATAGGGGAGAAGCGTAAAGCATCCGGTTGCGATTGATAAAAAAACGTTCTCCTTCCATGGCCGCCGAAATCGGCATGATTTTTCCCAGTAGTTTCAAGATGCGGCTTTCTTTGAAATTATATGTATCTTCGGTTTTAAAAAAAATTTTCAACCCGCTGACGATCAAAATCAAACCAAACAGAGGCAATATCCATTCAAATCGCTTCACCAGAGTTACTCCTAATACGATAAAAACCAGGCGCAGAATGATAGCCACAATGATTCCGTAGTTTAATACCCGGCGCTGATAAATTGATGGAATGCCGAAACTGGAAAAGATTAATAAAAATATGAATAGATTATCCAGACTAAGGGATTGTTCAATGAAATAGCCGCCTAAATATTCCAGCGCCTTGACTTTACCGAGATAGAAGTAAATCCCGGCGTCAAAGACGGCAGCCAATCCCATCCAGAATACAACCCAAAGAAGAGCTTTTTTGACGGACATGGTTTTGCTCCGACAAATTATTTTTTACATCTTTTTTATTATACCACTAAAAGTGGTGTGAAAAACCCTAATATATAGCTGAGCACACCACTTTTTCACCGATTCCTTTCGGGAGGTGAAGAGTTCGCGCCTTAAAGTGCGCGAGTGATATACATTTGTTGTTAAATATTATTTTTGGCCATGACTTGATGGAGGACCTGGTTTAATTCATCGAATTTATAAGGCTTGGTTACTACTCCACGAAAACCGAAACGCTGATAATCGGATATGATTGGATCATTGGCATATCCACTGCAGACAATGGCTTTGATTTGAGGATCGATATCCCGGAGAAGAGCGATGGTTTCTTGACCGCCCAAGCCTCCCCGGACGGTTAAGTCCATAATTACCGCGTCGAAGGGCTCGCCCGCTCTTTTAGCGTGTTGATAAACCGCGATGGTTTCCTGTCCATCCTTGGTTAAAGACACCGAATAACCAAAATCGGTTAACATTTCGCCAAACGATTTCCGGATAATATCATCGTCTTCCATGAGTAAAATTTTTCCTTGGCCCGTTTCCACCGAGAGGTGCGGTTTTTTGGGTTCGATAAATTTGCCGGGACTGGCCGGTAGATATAAAAAGAAAATTGAACCTATTCCTTCCCTGGATTCCAATTCAATGTAACCGTCGTGTTTTTTGATAATCGAATATGAAGTGGCGAGGCCCAAACCGGTCCCTTCTTTCTTGGTGGTAAAAAATGGCTCGAATATTCGGGCGACAATTTCTTTGGGGATACCGGTTCCATAGTCCTTGATCGCAAGCCGGATATAATTTCCCGGTTGATAAGGGCAGCCTGGTTTGATGGTTAAATTTTCAGCGCAGACGATAATAATCCCACCATTCGGCATGGCCTGAACCGCGTTAATAATCAAATTGTTTATCACCTGGCTGATTTGACCCGAGTCGATTTCCACCGGCCAGAGGTTGTCGGGAATTATAAATTCCGCTTGAATTTTTGAGCCTTGCAATGCGAAGTTGGTTGTATCTTTAATCAAATCAATAATTGACGCCGAGCGTTTCACCGGAGAACCGCCCTTGGAGAATGTCAACAGTTGCTTAGTCAGATCGCTGGCTTTACGGGCGGTTTCAATGGTGTCCTCCAAATATCGTTTGATATCCGCTCCTTTTTCCAACTTAGTCTTCGCCAGTTGAATATTGGCTAAAATCGCCGCTAAAATATTATTAAAATCATGGGCGATTCCACCCGCTAAAATTCCCAGCATCTCCAATTTTTCGGCTTTAATCAGTTCCAATTCGGTTTGTTGTTTTTCAGTAATATCCTTAAAAACCAATATCAAACCTAAATTCGGGCCACAAGTAGATTTGATGGGAGCACAACTTAATGAAACCGATAGTTCGAGACGCTTTTTTTGCATTAAAACAATATTATCCAAATGGACTGTTTCATTATAAGCCAATACTCTGTTAAAAATGTTTTCTCCGGAACCACCGATTTGGGGGTCATTGCTGTAAAACACTTTTGTCAACGGCTCGCCGTACGATTCTTCCTTAGTATATCCGGTTAAATCTTCAGCGACGGTATTCATTAAGATAATAATCCCGGCATTGTTGGCGACAATTACACCATCACCGATTGAACCAATCGTTACCAGGAGACGTTCCCGCTCACTGGCTAATTCCTCTTCAAAACGTTTGAACTCGGTTATATCCCGATGAATCATTGAAATTCCGGTAATTTGGCCGTTGCTATCCTTAAGCAGGGAAACTTTTACGGAAACATTAATTTGACTTCCGTCTTTTCCGATCCAGATGAATTCCTGAAGACCGTTATTGCCGTCATGTTCAATTTGACTTAAAATATGACGAATCCGGTTGCGTAACTCGGGAGGAACCAGACGCCATACTGGTTGTCCTAGCATTTCCGGGGCGGTATATCCATAGATGCCGGTCGCTCCGGTATTCCAACTGGTGATAATCCCATCCAAAGTCAAACTAATAATTGCGTCTTCCGAGGATTCAATAATTGCCGCCAAGCATAAACGAGCTTGTTCCCTTTGCTTCCGTCCGTTAATGTCGCTAATTTTGATAAAATAAGGTCTAATAATTTTAAAAAAAATAACAAATAAAAATAGAATAGATAAAACACCAATAATAATCACCAGGATATCGTAATAAGTCCCGGGTAATTCATTATCAAAGAACCGAGAAATAGTATTAAGGGCGCGCTGTTTTCCTAAAATACCATGATTATAATGATATAGTTGCAAAACTGCCGCCAGCAATAACGCCGGAACTAAAATAATCGCAATCATGATGAGATGAATCCGTTTGACGGTACGCGAATAAAAGTTATCGGCGTTTATTTTCGGTAAATCCATTTGAAAACACCCCGACAATCTTTAGTACTTTATCATCATGAAGGCATTATTAGGATATTATTTGATTCTTTTCACGGATAAGATCAC
>JBJKPO010000441.1:0-5500 GCA_046706235.1 Bacillota bacterium
ATTGCTTCCATTCTTAATAAACGGTCCGTTTCTTCCTGCTTTAACTTGGTTATCGGTATCCCGGTCCATTTCGAAACCACGTGGGCGATTTCTTCTTCAGTAACCATCGGTTCCGTCATACTTCGTTTATTCTTCCATTCGTTACGTAAACCATCCATTTTTTGGCGGAGTTTTTGCTCTTGATCCCTGAATTGGGCCGCTTTTTCAAATTCTTCATTTTTGATTGCCGCTTCTTTTTCTTGCTGCAACAGGTTAAGCTGTTCCTCAAGATCCTTTAAATCCGGAGGGGTAATGGTCGTTTGCAATCTCACCCGGGAAGCGGCTTCGTCAACCAAATCAATAGCTTTATCCGGTAAAAACCGATCGGTGATAAAACGATCGGAAAGATTAACCGCGGCTTCAATGGCCGAATCGGTTATCTTGACACGATGATGCGCTTCGTAACGATCCCGTAACCCTTGCAAGATTAGCTTGGTTTCCTCTTTATTCGGTTCCCCGACCATAATCGGTTGAAAACGCCTTTCAAGAGCAGCATCTTTCTCAACATGTTTACGGTATTCGTCGAGAGTAGTAGCCCCAATACATTGAAGTTCGCCGCGGGCCAGGGCCGGTTTTAAAATATTGGCCGCGTCAATGGCTCCTTCGGCCGCGCCCGCTCCCACTAAAGTATGCATCTCATCAATAAACAAAATAACATCCCCGGCGTTACGGATCTCTTCCATTACTTTTTTCATCCGTTCTTCAAACTCACCCCGGTATTTCGACCCCGCCACCATGGAACCCATATCCAAAGTGACCACCCGTTTGTTTTGTAATACTTCCGGGGCATCACCTTTGAAAATCTTTTGGGCTAAACCTTCCGCAATCGCGGTTTTACCGACTCCCGGCTCTCCGATTAGGACCGGGTTATTTTTAGTGCGCCGTGAGAGGACTTGAATCACCCGTTCAATTTCATTTTCTCTTCCGATCACCGGATCCAGTTTCCCAACTCTGGCTAACTCAGTTAGATCGCGGCCAAACTGGTTGAGGGTGGTGGTTTTGCTGGTACCTTTCATGTGTCCGCCATTAAATCCGCCAGCTCCTCCGCCCAGTAAACTAATTACTTCCTTGCGAACTTTTTCAAGATCGGCTCCCAGGTTCTTCAGTACTTGAGCGGCAACTCCTTCGCCTTCACGAATCAAACCGAGCAGAATATGTTCGGTTCCGACATAGTTATGGGCCATTTGCCTTCCTTCATCCAGCGCCAGCTCCAGTACTCTTTTAGCACGAGGAGTAAACGGTATTTCCCCAAACGGGTTGGTTTCACCCGAACCGATTATTTTCTCAACCTCGCTTCGAATTCGATCCAAATTAATATCCAATGATTCCAAAGCCTTGGCCGCCACTCCTTCTCCTTCAGCAACCAGGCCCAATAATAAATGCTCGGTCCCAACCACATTATGCCCCAGCCGGGCGGCTTCCTGCTGAGCAAGATAAACTACCTTGCGCGCCCTTTCCGTGAATCGTTCAAACATTTGACTTCACCCCGTTAATTTGTGTTTAAATACTCGCGAATAATTTTAGCCCGATAAAAATCCCGTTCCGAAGGCGATAATTCTTTCCCTATTACTTTTTGTAAAATTGAAGCCCGTGTCATAAAAATAAGCTTGCGGATATTCTCATTATTGACCCCGGTAATAATACCCAGTTCCACTCCGAGTTTCACATCCGATAATAATTTTAGAGTTTCCTGGGATGATAATATCCGTGCTTGAGTCAAGGTCCCATAAGAACGGAACAGTCTATCCTCGAGTTGCACCTTTGAATCCTTTAACAAAGCCTCCCGGACTGTTCTTTCTTGTTCAATCACCTGCCGGCAAACATTTTTTAAATGATTGGTTAAATCTTCCTCTGAACGTCCCAACGTAACCTGGTTGGATACTTGATAAAAATCCCCATATGATTCCGTACCCTCGCCATACATTCCACGGACATTGATCCCAATATGCGCCAGAGCGGATAAAACTTTTTTAACCTGATCCACCAGCGTCAAACCAGCGAGATGAAGCATTACGGAAGCTCGAATGCCGGTCCCGGCATTGGTCGGACAGGCGGTAAGGTACCCGTAACACTCATCGAAACAATATTCCAAAGAACTTTCCAAAAAATCATCAACCTGATTGGCTAAATAAAGCGCCTTTTCCAGCGAAAATCCCGGCATGATGGTTTGAATCCGTAAATGGTCCTCTTCATTAACCATGATGCTGATTGATTGATCTTGATTGACTATTAACGCCTTAAAACGAGGTTTTTCGATAAATTGAGGACTACATAAATGTTTTTCCACTAAAACCAGGCGATCGCCGGGTGTTAAATCTTCAATACTAATAAAAGCCAATGATCCGAAATCGGATTTGATTTTACTTTTCAACGCTTGTTTAACTATCTCGTTCACGGCAGCCAACTGCTTTTCATTGGCGCAACCAGGAAAAGGAATACCCTTTATATTTCGCGCCAACCTGATCCGGCTACTGAAGGCGATATCGTTTGACTCTCCATCGACTAAAACCCAACCCGGTAAAAAATCCTTTAAACTCTCCTGATTTATCAATGAAGACCCCCCCTATAACTCCCGCTCACGGCGGCGAATCTCATCACGTAAATACGCGGCGCGCTCATAATCTTCCTTACCTATCGCTTGTTGAAGCTCAGTCCGTAAATCATCAATTTCCTTACGAATCCGAACTTTACCTCCGGTCCGTTTTGGTACTTTCCCATTATGGCGATAATTGCCATGTACCCTTTTCAATAACGGCTCAAGTCCGGTTTGGAAATAATGATAACAATCGCCACATCCCAGCATGCCCCCATTTTTAAAATCAGAAAAAGTCAAACCACAACTTTGACAAGAAAGTTTTTTATCGGCGGCTGGTTGCTGAATCATTCCAAACTCACCCTCAAGCAACCCGGCAATCAAGTTTTGAAAGGTAAAATTAGGCCCAAAAATAAACCCTAATTCATTTCCCACCGATTTGGCGCAAATCTCACATAGATGAAGTTCGGTTTTTTCGTAATCGAACATCTTGGTCAAATGAACGGTAGCCGGTCTTTCCTGACATCTTTGGCACAACAAGGCGCTCACCCCGATCATGTTCGGTATTTTTATTATGGTAGAATTATATCCAAATATAACCTATTCCCGATCCTTGCTCCCTAATACCAGTAATAAAGCTTTTAAAAACTTAGACCGCAGATGGCCCGCATACTCCGGGGGGAAATCTTCAAAATCATTAATCATTAATTGTAAGGCTAATTGAGCGTCCTCAGCGTCAATTAATTCTTTTTGAACCAAATCGCTTAACAATAATTCCGCTTCATTTTGACTGATAGAATCGGGAACCAGTTCCTTGACAAGTTGGGGGAGATTGGCCGCGGTTTGCCATTTTACTTGAGTTATCCGGATATAACCTCCCCCGCCCCGTTTACTTTCAACGATAAAACCCCGGTCTAACGTAAACCTGGTCTCAAGCACATAATTAATCTGTGAAGGAGCGCAACGAAAAATTTTAGCCAACTCCCGGCGTTGCATTTCCACCATATTAGTTTGTGTTAGTATGCCACGCAAATATTGTTCGATAAGTTCCGCTAAATTTCTCATACCCATCTCCTGACCTTATCTGACCTTATTGTAAATAATTTTACCCTAAAAAACAAGGGAAGGTTTACTTAATTTCCTTCCCCATTGGTCCATTTATATCCTTTAAACCGGTTTATCGGCTTATTTTTAGTGATTTATTTGGTTTTAAACGTTAATTGGGCGTCTAATAACAAATCTTTTAAATAGTATGCCTCTATTTGAAGGTTTATATAAGCTGAAAAAATTTTCACTCTTATACTTCCATATTCCGGTTCTTTAAAACATTCTCGGCAAATTGAGAGGTCATAATTAATTCCCGAAATTCTTCATTGGTTTTGGTATGGGTTAATCGATCCAGATACAGTTCCATGGTCTCCACGGGGCCTAGCGTGCTTAATACCTTACGCAAGACCCAATTACACTCCAATTCTTGTGCTGTAAGTAAAAGCTCCTCTTTCCGAGTTCCGGAACGAACAATGTCACTTGCCGGAAAGATCCGCCGATCCGCTAACTTTCGATCCAAATGCAATTCCATGTTACCGGTTCCTTTAAATTCTTCAAAAATAACATCGTCCATTCGTGAACCGGTCTCCACCAAAGCAGTGGCCATTATTGTTAAACTGCCGCCCTCCTCAATATTACGAGCGGCGCCAAAAAAACGCTTTGGCTTATGCAAGGCATTGGGATCGACACCTCCGGATAAAGTCCGTCCGCTTGGCGGTTCAACTAGATTATAAGCCCTGGCCAGACGGGTAATCGAATCCAGGAGAATAATAACATCTTTTCCCACTTCAACCATTCGTTTAGCGCGCTCCAGAACCAATTCCGCCACTCTGACATGGTTTTCCGCCGGAAGATCAAAGGTTGAACTTACAACCTCGCCTCTCACGGATCGCGACATGTCCGTTACCTCTTCGGGGCGTTCATCGATTAAGAGAACGATTAATTCGATTTCGGGGTGGTTAGTGGTAACACTGTTGGCAATTTTTTTAAGGAGAGTGGTTTTTCCGGCCTTGGGAGGGGAAACGATCATGCCCCGCTGGCCTTTACCGATAGGGGCCATAATGTCCATCAACCGCATTGCGGTTTCCTTAGTAGTAGTCTCCAGGCAAATCCGTTCCTCGGGGTAAATCGGGGTCAGTTCCTCGAAATGATATCTTAACTTAATGGCATCCGGATCCAGCATATTCACGGCTTGAACTTTAAGTAAGGCAAAATATTTTTCATTATCCTTAGGGGGACGCACCTGCCCGGAGACCAGATCCCCGGTTCGCAAATTAAAACGGCGGATTTGGGAGGCGGAAACGTAAATATCCTCCGGCCCGGGACTAAAGCCTTCCACTCGTAAAAATCCAAAACCATCCGGTAATATTTCCAATACTCCCTGGGAAAAAATTAAACCCTCTTTAACCGCTAGTACTTTTAACAGTTCAAAAATCAATTCCCGTTTGCGAAATTTGGTGTAATTTTCAATCTCCAGTTCCCGGGCCATATCTTGTAGTTCTTGTAGTGTTTTTACCTCTAAATCGGCCAGTTGCATTGATTAGCCTCCCTCTTTTACCATAAAATTCTAACCATTATTAGATTTATTTTCTTAATTTCCTAGTATAAGCCAGGAATACCCAAGTTAAATTAAATCCGGACTTGCTTTGGAAAAAAACACAATTAACCAAAAACCATATTATTTATTGTGCTTATTTATATAATTACAGGTGTTAAAACCGCGGACGCAATTTAAAATGTTGGATTACGGGTGTAAAATGGGGAGACCTAGGATTTAAGATTAGGGTGAACTTTACTGGCATCAAAACTGGTAAAACCTTTTTCGGTCATAACAATCAACTTGACCTTTTTTACCATATAAAGATCCTCGATGGTTTCGGC
>JBJKPO010000442.1:0-2306 GCA_046706235.1 Bacillota bacterium
ATACGGCCCAACTGTGGGATGTAAAAGACGATGTGGCGTTTTCGGTGGCGCCGCTTTATGCCGCCCAAGGATTTTTGGCTATATTGATTGACCTGGTGGCGGGAGTCACCATGAAATGGATCGCTAATTTTAATCCGAATGATATTCTGGCTCATCTGGTCAGACAAGGAGTAACCGCTTTTCATACCCAGCCCACGATGTGGTCGATCCTGGTATCCTTGCCGGTTTTTCAATATATAAATTTTCAGCATTTAAAAAAAGTGGTGGTATCCGGTTCGCTTTGTTCTTACAATCTGGCGAAAAGGATTCAAGACTCCGTGGATGGTACTTTACTGAATGCTTATGGGCTAATTGAAGCAACCGGCGTGGTAACAATCACCCGTCCGGGTGATCCGGAAACGGTGCGGTTAAATACAGTCGGCCGCCCGATCCCGGGCGTGGAGATTAAAATCGTCGATGAACAGCGGCGGGAAATAAAAAAAGGGGAGATTGGCGAACTGGCGGTACGCGGGTATTTGATGAAGGGATATTATAAAAACGAGGCTAAAACCAGGGCGATCATTGATGAAGAGGGCTGGCTTTATACCGGTGATCTGGCCTGTTATCATGAAGACGGCGTGAATATTAGAATCGTCGGCCGTTGCAAGGACATGGTAATCAGGGGCGGGTTCAATGTTTACCCCATTGATATCGAAGAGTGCTTGCTGACATCGGAAAAAATCGAAGATGTAGCGGTAGTCGGCAAAGAAGATGAGATTCTCGGGGAAAGCCTGGTCGCCTTCGTTATCCCGAAACCGGACGTGGAGCTGACCAGCGCCGAGGTGAAGCTGTATTGCCGCGGGAAAATAGCTAATTATAAGGTTCCGGATGAAGTGTTTTTTGTATCCCAATTCCCGATTTTAGTTTCCGGTAAGGTGCGCAAAAATATCCTGGCCGAATGGGCGGTTATCGGGATCCCGGAGGAGGACCGGCTGCTTTTTAACAATCAAGCGATGGGAAAGAATTAAAAACTTTAACACGAAATACACGAAAGAAAAACATGAGTACAAATATACGAAAAAGAGATTTTTAAATATAGGCTGTCTTGAATTTAATAATAAATTTAGGAGCAAAAAGTGGACTTTAATTTTACCACGGAACAGATGGAGATTCGGAAATCCATTCTGCAATTGTGTAACGGCAAACTCAATCAAAATATCCATGAAGATGACGAACAGAGTGTTTTTCCGGAGCAAAAATGGAAATTATGCGGCCAATTTGGGATTCCCGGGCTACCGGTCGCCGACGAATACGGGGGCCTGGGGCGGGATATGCTGACCACCGCCCTGGCGATCCAAACATTGGGTTACGGTTGCCGGGACGAGGGATTGGTCTTTTCCCTCTGCGCGCATCTATTGACCTGTGTGGTGCCTATCTGGCAGTTTGGTACCGAAACGCAGAAAAGAAAATATCTTCCCAAGGTTTGTAGCGGCGAATATATTGGCGGCAACGGGATCAGCGAAGCGGATGCCGGTTCGGATATCGCGGCGATTACCACTATGGTGGAGAAGCAGGATAATGCTTATATAATTAACGGCGCCAAGATTTTTGTTACCAATGCCCCGGTTGCCGATTTACTGATAATATACGCCAAGCACTACCAGGGAATGAAAATGTTTGATATATCGGCTTTCCTGGTTGAGACCAGTAATCCGGGTTTTAAAATCGGCCAGATATTTAAAAAAATGGGCTTGCGCACCAGTGCTTTAAGCGAGGTTATTCTTGAGCAATGCCGGCTTCCGGCAGAAAACCTGCTGGGCCGGGAACGGATGGGAATGAACATTTTTAATCACTCAATGCTTTGGGAACGGATTATCATGGGCGCTTATCATATCGGAGCGATGGAACAGCAATATGAAACAACAGTTAAATATGCTGGTATCCACAAGCAATTCGGGCAAAAAATCCTGAAGTTTCAGAGTGTCGCTGATAAGCTGGTGGATATGAAAATGCGGCTTGAAACCGCTAAACTGATGCTTTATAAAGTTTGCTGGAATTATGATCATGATCAGGCCGATCCGGCGGATGCCGCGATGTTAAAATTACTTACTTCCGAAGCCAAGGTAAAGAACAGCCTTGAGGCGGTGCAAATTTTCGGCGCTTACGGTTATCTAAAGGAAAGCCCGGTTGAAAAGCAGTTGCGCGATTCGGTCGCCGCCACCATTTATTCCGGTACCAGTGAAATCCAGCGCAAAATAATCGCGGAAAAAATCGAAAGTGAGTTTTAAGAGTGTATCTGTTACAACATTATTTGGCGGAGACGGTGG
>JBJKPO010000443.1:0-2275 GCA_046706235.1 Bacillota bacterium
GTCCCATATACTTATTACGAACAAGGAAAGCCTCCTATTGTCGCCTTCAATCAGGAAATAGACCTGTTATTGGATGCGTCCATCGACCGGAACCTGCAATTTTCTTTAAAATTAAACAACCAAAGACCTTGGGGAGCCGCGGATCAATATTTTGGCCCCACCTTAGTCAATCCGCTTCAAATTGATGAGGCCTTTTTAAAAATTCAATACCCAAAGACCTTTGACTATTTAGGTAGATTTCGTTTTTCATTAGGAGCATTCGGAATTATATCCGACTTTTATTCCGAACCGGTCGAAGGTCTAGCGGTTCAACACGCATTTGGTAAATTTCATTTGGTGGGAATTTATAAACGGGTTAACACCATTTATAATATGGAAACCAACCTGATGGAAAGCGGCGAGGATTACCTGGCGGGACGAATCGGATGGTCAAACAAATTCGACGTATTCGGCATCAATATCGTACCACTGGGAACCGGTGGGGAACATGATTTAAGTGTCGACTGGACAAGAAGCACTATGAATTATAAGATCGCAGCGGAACTAGGCTGGTATTCCCTTTCTTCCGGCTTACTTTCCAACGGAAATATCCAACCGGTTCCTGGATTTATATTCAGTTATGGCCGGCGCATTTCTCCCGCCAGTTACTGCCAACTGAAAACCGGTTATTTTAATCCGAAATTCACCCCACGGTATTCAAGTTTAGCTTATTTCCCAGATAACCGCGACAGCCGGGAATGGTTTTTCCCTAATTCGAAAGGAATCGAACTGTATTGGCTATACCAGCCGTTCAATGTTTTCCAGTATCAAATTGAAACCCGCCTGATTGTATTAACCCCGGCGAATGTCTCCGAATCAGGTATAAATTATCACCTGCATAGTAGTTTGACAAAAAATATTTCTCCCGTCAATCAACTATGTGTAGGTGTTGACTTGCAAAACCGTTTCAACACCAGCATCAATCAGGCTTTCGCCGGATGGACGCTCCATTTTTAAACTTAAAACGGCAAGTAATTATATCGAAATCTCTATAAGTTAGCACGATGTTCAATTTTTTGTACCAATCAATACTAAAATTATCCCCAGCGAAATGAGTATTATCTTTGGCCAGGAAAGTTTGACGGCAATAGCGGCAATACCGAGGGCGCTGACTACTAAAAAGACCAACGGTCCGATCAATCCCAAAAAAGTGTTCAAACGCAAAGCGCTTTGCACCTTGCCAAGTTTTAAAAAAATAACCGCCACGCTTATTTCCAGTAATCCTGAAATCACTCTAACTAATGCCATATTATTAACTGTTCCCTGCTCCATATAATCGCTCCAGTCCGCTTTTTCGCTATTTTTTACCCAATCCCAGCAAATTAAAAAGGATTGCCGTTACACCCGCCGCCGCAAGCGGCCCGACCGGAATCCCTTTTAACAATGAAACCCCGGCCACCGTCCCGATTACCAAACCTACGACTATTTCGGGTTTTAGTTGCAGTAAAACCAGGCCTTGCCCGCAGAGATACGCGGCGGCTATTCCACCGGCGATGGCTATGATCCCCTGGATACTTTGAAAGGTTCGCCAGATATCTTTTACTCCGACTTTATCAACAGCAAACGGCGCCAATACCGCCACCAATAAAAAAAGAAGCCCGATGTCGATGGCCCGTCGCTCCAACAGACTTAATATCAATCGCATTTTAACCAGCTTTAAAACCAATAAACTTCCGGCGCTTGCCGCAATCAAATTGTTATTGAACAGCAAGCCCAATATCAGTACCACCAATAATAGTAAATTATCTTGCACCGGAACTCTCAACTCCTCTATAAAATTTATTCCCCCTTTTTGATAATAATGTCTTTAAAATTTGAAATCGTAACCAAATTCCGTTGTTACCGCATAGACTATCTTCGGGAGTGATCAAAAATGGATTATGCTTGGGAAGAATTATTAACCCCGCCATTGACAGGAAGAAAACCTAAACCTCGCGACTCCGGGATAACCATGTTAATCGACAAAGGGTTAACCATTCATGAAACCGAAGATTTGCTATCATTAAACGCCCCGTTTATTGATTTTCTCAAGTTAACCTTTGGGACCGCCGCGCTTTATCCCAAGACCGTTCTGACCGGCAAAATCAGATTGGCGAAAGATTTCGGTGTCTCGATCTACCCGGGTGGCACATTTTTTGAAATTGCCTTATGGCAGGGCAAAATGGATGCCTATTTCCAAAGCCTGTTGGATCTTGGATTTGACTGGGTGGAAATTTCCGATGGTACTATTGTAATA
>JBJKPO010000444.1:0-3801 GCA_046706235.1 Bacillota bacterium
CCGCCAAGCTTATTAAAAATTGATGAAGAAAACTTGGAAACTTACTTTTTCAGGACCATTCAAGAGACAGGAGGGCGTTAACCATGAAAAATATCGCGGTTGCTTTTTGGTGTGAATTTATAAAAATGTTTCGTTCAAAAGTGCCTTGGAGTTCCTTGATTGCCTTTTTAATTTTCCCAATTACCGGTTGATTCTTCATGTTTATTTTGAAAAATCCTGAAATTGCCCGCCAATCCGGTTTGATTAGTGCCAAGGCCCAACTGGCGGGCATTGCCGACTGGCCTTCTTTTTTTCACTTTCTTACTCAGGCGGTAGCCGCGGGAGGCTTGATGTTGTTCGGTTTTATTACCAGTTGGGTCTTCGGCAGGGAGTATTCGAATCGGACGCTTAAAGACTTATTGGCGCTGCCCATTTCGCGAATCCATATTGTTTCGGCCAAGTTTTTACTGGTGTTTTTATGGAGCATTTTTCTATCATTACTGGTATTTATACTTGGTTTGGGAGTTGGGAAACTAGTTGGCCTGCCGGGATGGACGGTAGATATTGCCTGGCAAGAATGGAACATCTTTGCGGTATGCTCAGTTCTTACAATTGTTTTAAGCACGCCGGTTGCTTTTTTTGCCTGTATCGGGCGCGGATATTTAACCCCGTTGGGATTTGTCATTTCCATGCTTGTTTTAGCCCAAGTTTTTGGAGTAATTGGTTACGGCCAGTATTTTCCCTGGGCGGTTCCGGTAATGTACAGTGAAATAGCGGGTAACAAAGCTGTTCCATTGGAAACAATCAGTTATATTCTGGTTGGACTAACGAGTCTTTTAGGATTGGCCGGCACCTCGTTATGGTGGCGCTTTGCCGACCATACTTGAACCTCGATCCGGCAAGTACATTTAAATTTTTCTTGAAATGCAAAGAGAAATTTGCCGGATCGGGTTCATCTACTGAAACCGGCAAGTCCCTATTTAGAAATACTGTTAAGTTACTTGCCGATTCAGGTTGAATTCAGGTCTATGATGGTTAAGTCATTTATTTTCTGGAGGTAATACATGCGAATTATATTGTATACGGGAAAAGGCGGAGTGGGTAAAACCAGTATCGCGGCGGCGACAGCCTTAAAAAGCGCGGCAAAAGGATTGAAAACATTAGTGCTTAGCACCGATCCGGCGCATAGTTTGGGAGATTCCTTGGATATCAAGCTGGGTTCCGAACCGGTTGAAATCAAAGCCGGTCTGTGGGCGCAGGAAATCGATTCCATTCATGAGGTTGAACGGGGGTGGGGTAAAATCCAAAGTTATTTGACCGCCCTGCTTACCGCCAAAACCGTTAAGGATATTACCACCGAAGAATTAACCGTGTTTCCGGGATTGGAAGACCTGTTAAGCCTGCTCCGTATCCTGAAGTATTACAAAGAAAAAACCTTTGACGTAATGATCATCGATTGCGCCCCCACCGGGGAGACCCTTGCCTTGTTAAGCTTTCCCGACATGCTCCGCTGGTGGATGGATAAATTATTTCCATTGAAACGAAAGGCGATCAAACTGGTGCGGCCGTTGGCGGAACCTTTACTGGGGGTCCCGATGCCGCCGGACGGAGTAATGGGCGAATTTGAAAATATTTATAACCAATTGGACGAGATGCGTTATATCTTATCCAATCGGGAATTAACCAGCGTCAGAATTGTGTTGAATCCGGAAAAAATGGTGATTAAGGAAGCCCAACGCAGCTTTACTTATCTTAATCTATATGACTTTAATATCGACGCGATAATTGTCAACAAAGTTATCCCGGAAAGCGTATCCGATGAATATTTCAAGGGATGGAAAGAGATCCAAAAGAACTATATCGATTTAATCAAGGATAGTTTCACGCCCGTGCCCATCTATTATGCTCCGCTTTTTGATAATGAAGTGGTGGGATTAGATATGCTTGCCAGGATGGGCGGCGCGGTGTTCGGCGGCCAAGACCCGGTCGAGATCAAATATAGCAACCGGACCCAACAAATCACTAAAGAACGGGACGGATATATACTTTCCATCTATTTGCCTTTTATGGATCGGGAGGATTTATCCCTCAATCAAAAAGGGGATGAATTGATTATTAAAGCCGGTAATGTAAAACGGCATATTACCTTGCCGCGAACATTGCTTAATTATTCCATCAACGGAGCTAAGTTTAATAATGAAATATTAAATATCAGTTTTAAAGGTGGAAAAAATGAATGAAGGTTATAAGGCGATACAATTGAAGTATTACTTTTAATTAAGGGCTCAATTCAAAATATTATTAAACCGGTAGATTATTATTGATGGATTGATAGGAGAATTAAAGTAATGACAAACATTTACATTTCTATATTTAAAAAAATTGACAAATTATTTGTTTTGATGTTATATTGATATAGGGTGATATGCTTTATTTTCATGTTATCGAGAACATACCCCAAAAATTAGAAGTAAAGGAGGATAGCTGGAAAGATTATTGTTAATGGTTGGCAACATTATCGACTAAATGCAAGAGGAGGAAGATTATGATTAGTATTAAAAAATGTATCATTTTACTAGTATTACTTTCTTGTTTATTATTAACATGGACAACAATTTATTCGGCGACCAATCCCGCCACCACCTGGTATTTATATAATACTACGGTATCGGGAGTTACACCCGCCGGGCAGATCTTGCAATCGACTAACAGCGGCACCACCGGGTGGCAACCCACCAGAACAGTTACAACCACAGCCGCATACTGGTATTCGGACACCCAAACCGGTACATATACAGCGGGGAACTGGCAGTTCATTCTGTGGACCAATAGTCCCTCCAGTGCGTCGACAGTGCAAGTTTCAATTTACAAAACTAACGCCAACGGCGGTGGAGCCACTCAAATCGGTACCAGCCAGCAACTTGACGTGAGAAGTACCGGCGGCGGCAATCACCCCTCAACTTACAATTTTAACGGCGTAGGGGCCGTATCGTTATCCGGTCAAAGATTGATGGTGAAGATTGTCAAGATTTCCGGAACTAACTGCACCATGTGTTATAACACCAACGATTTTCCGACCCGTTTATTGACGCCCGCTATTGGTTCGGGATCGACAGCAACCCCGACTCCAACTTCGGGATCGACCGCCACTCCGACCCCGACTTCTCCGCCTTCCGGTAAAGTAATACCGGGCAAGATCGAGGCCGAGAATTATGATGCGATGTCCGGTATTCAGACCGAGGCCACCAGCGACACCGGTGGCGGATTAAATGTCGGCTGGATTGATTTGAACGACTGGATGGATTATAATGTCACGGTTAGCTCCACCAACAATTACCGTATTGATTACCGGGTAGCCAGTCCGAATACCACCGGCAGGGTTGATTTCCGGATTGGCAGCACCACCAAGGCCAGCACCACCATTCCGAATACCGGCGGTTGGCAATCCTGGACCACTGTATCGGCCACATTCAGCTTGAATGCCGGCTCCCAAACCATTCGTTTATTCTCAAGCGGCGGTGGCTGGAACATTAACTGGTTCCAGGGAACAATCGCGGGAGCGACCCCGACTCCTCCGCCCCCGACCCCGACTCCGACTTCGGGACCGACTTCAACCCCCGGTGGAACTTTCTGGGATCGATCCGGGCTTCCGACGGCTCAGAATGTCATGATTTATAAGTTTTTGAACCGGACCTACGGGCAGTATTCCGACAGCCAGATTTACTGGACCTTTAACGGTACCACCAAAACCATTGCGCAGCAAAACTATATCGATATGCCCGCTAATTCGTCTGGTCGGGTATATGTCAGTGTTGGAGCTGT
>JBJKPO010000445.1:0-1361 GCA_046706235.1 Bacillota bacterium
GAAGCCAGCCATGAAAAGGCATTAATCCTGATTTTAAGGCCAATGCAAAAATGAGAAAGGCAAGGCTAATAACAACGGCCGATCCGCCGGAAGCTACTCCTTTAGCCAACTCCGGGAAGGACACTCCGCCGGTAACGGCGAACAGTAAAGCGATGGCCACCAATAAAAAGACCGTGGCTACCGCCGATAACATCATATACTTAAAAGAACCCTCCAAGCCCAATTCATCATATTGATAAGCGATTAAAATAAAGGAAGCCACCGAAACAACCTCTAAAAACACGTATAACGAAAATAAATCGGTGGCCATGACCAAACCGTTCATACCGGTTACCGCTAAAAGAATCAATCCGTAATAACCCGGCCTCCGATCTTCATCCAACGGAAAACGCATTGAAAAAAGAACAGTAACCAGACTCACCAACCCGATCGTTAATAAAGCGACCAAACTCAACCCATCGATTTGCAGTTGCATAGTCTGATTCATCATCCAGTGTTCCAGGTTTACCGGACTGTTAAGAACGAGACCTTGATAGGATATCAATCCGGAAACCGCAATCAGGTATGCGGTTACCAAAATCGCAACAAAGCCGGCCCCTTTTTGCCAAATTTTTCGTAAAATCGGCATAATTGCCGCTCCAAGCAATGGAACAAATATATAGGCTAAAAGCACGGTACTTTCCCCCTATCTCCAGCAAAATCAAGTTGTTTGTATTCATTATTCATTATACACTATTAAATGGAATTAAATCTAAAAGATAAACTTTCATATTACTTAGGCATACCAAAGATAAAATATAAAATGATTAATAAAAGCCCTCCAATCGACCACGAAAGATAATTGGCGTATAAACCGTTATGGACTTTTCGCAGCTTGACAATCATATCCGCGGCGGCAGGAATCAATTTTTGATAAAACCAATCCACTCCCCGGTCAATCTGGAATAACCCCTTTATTAAATAACGACTGCCTTCTTTGCCTTGGACATAAGGATCAAAAATTCGTTTCCCGGCAAGGTCATAAATCTGACGAAGCATCGGGGCATGGTGAATATGTTCCGAGGCACCCAATCCTTTTCCGGAAAGTTTATAACCGATCCAATGATTCAATATCGCAATGACAATAACCAGGATTGTTAACCAAAAGAGCGGCTGGAGACTGAATTCAAAATGCACTGCGTTAATTTTCGCGATACTATCGTGTAAAGCGGGTTTGAGCATTAAATCCATCGGCAACTTAAACCAAACGCCAAATACAATACAACTCAACGCCAGAATAATCATCGGAAATTGCATGGTCCAGTGAGATTCAGATACTCTTGGTTTCTTTGGATCCGCTTTATCAAAGAACACCGCGTGAC
>JBJKPO010000446.1:0-2031 GCA_046706235.1 Bacillota bacterium
CTAAAACTAATTACCGGTTTGACACTTTGGCGGTTCATGCCGGGCAGGTTCCCGATCCCGCCACTTTGTCCCGTGGGGTCCCGGTATATCGCACCAGTTCATACGTATTCAAAAATACCGAACACGCGGCCAATCTTTTTGCCTTAAAGGAACTTGGCAATATTTATACAAGATTGATGAACCCCACTCATGCGGTTCTTGAAGATCGTGTAACCGCTTTGGAGGGCGGCGCCGCCTCCGTGGCCGTATCCTCGGGAACCAGCGCCATTCATTATACAATTATCAATATTGCCCGGCATGGTGATCAAATTGTTTCGGCAAATAACCTTTACGGCGGTACCTACACAATGTTTGACGCCATTTTTTCGCAATTTGGAATCTCCACGAAATTTGTCGATCCCAAAGATCCCAATAATTTCGAAACGGCAATCACCCCAAAAACGAAGTTAATCTATATTGAAACAATCGGTAACCCTGTTCTTGATTTTACCGATATAGCCGCGGTGGCGGAGATTGCTCACGCGCATAAATTACCGCTAATTGTTGACGCCACATTTACCACGCCATATCTTTTAAAAACCATTGAGCACGGCGCGGATGTTGTCATCAATTCGCTCACTAAATGGCTTGGCGGCCACGGTTCCGCCATAGGCGGAATAGTTACCGAGACCGGTAAATTTAACTGGAAAAACGCCTTGTTTCCACTATTCACTGAACCAGATCCAAATTATCACGGGTTAAAGTGGGCCTATGACCTGCCGGATTCCCTGGCCCCTATTGCTTTTTCGCTTCGATTGCGGCTGGTTCCGCTGCGTAATTTAGGAGCAGCGATTTCACCCGATAATGCTTGGATTTTTCTTCAAGGAATTGAAACACTGCCGCTTAGAATGCGCCGGCACTCAGAAAGCGCTCAAAAAGTCGCTGAATTTTTAAAAAATGACCCACGAGTAGCCTGGGTCCGATACCCTGGCTTACCAAGTGATCCATCCCACCCGGTCGCCAGTAAATATCTTAAAAACGGTTATGGCGGAATGGTGGTTTTCGGGATTAAAGGTGGTTATGGGGCGGCTGTAAAACTTATCGACAATATTCCGTTGTTTTCACATCTGGCCAATGTAGGAGACGCTAAAAGTTTAATACTTCATCCCTCCTCAACTTCCCATTCCCAGTTAAGCGAGGAACAACAGCGTGAAGGAGGACTTACTCCCGATCTGATCCGCCTGTCGATTGGACTTGAACACCCGGATGATATTATTGAGGCTCTGGATGAAGGTTTAACAATGTCACGGAAATAATTAAATTTATAACGTTTTTTCGCATTATGTCTTGGATCCGATTGCTTGCTTTTCTTTAAATAAATATTTCAATATCAGCCAAGTAGCCGCCAAACCCCAAATTTGATGGGCCGTAAAATTTTGAAAGTAAAACCCGGGGTCCGTCATCCGGGTCCAGTAACTAATCCTGGTTACAATCATTAAACAGAAAAACAACCATACTACAAGACTATAACCTATTCCTTTTAGAAATAAATATTTCGGTTCCATGATTGATAGAAAATAAACCAATCCGGTTCCTAATACGCCCGCAATGATAAAATCGTTTATTCCGCCGATAATAATCCCCGGAATGGTATAACTCCATTTCGGGGATAAGGTTATGCCCGCCGGAATCATCCATCAGAAAAACTTGGACCCGCTGAAATAAATAATTAAATCCACTACCTCCTTGAGTATGTTCGCCAGCATCCCAAACAGGGCACCATAAAGAAAACGGTCTTTCATATTATCAAACCTTTCTTGGTAAATAAAAAGCTGCATTCGATCTGTCAAGAATATTGTTGAACCAAGATCCGTTTGTTAATATGCCCATATACAAATAATTTATAAATCAATCACTTACCAGCCATTCTTTTGCTTCTTCCTCTGACTCAAAAGCCTTAATAAAGACCTCTTTATTTATACCCGCAATAAAATTATACGCAATCCGTTTTAATGCATCCAAACCGACAACCGCGACTCTTTTTTCATAAGG
>JBJKPO010000447.1:0-2593 GCA_046706235.1 Bacillota bacterium
TAAGCCGCAATTATTTTTTTTTACTGTTCATTACTTCTTTGTTTATTCTTTTCGCCACGGGACTCGGAGTGCCGGTGGCCCCATCACCTACACCGATTATTATTCCTTGATGTTTCGCCATTTGAAAAAAGGATGTGGTATATAGGGAGAGAGGATGGTTATGTTCTCATCGAAGGACCAGGAAGACGCGAAAAAAGTGATTTCCAAGTTGGGTTGTTTCCGTGATAAGCAGGAAAATGATAGCGGCGCTTCGGACAGTAATGCATTTTTAGGCTTAAATCCTTCCCAACTGCTGGTAATTGCCGGGATAGTCGGCGGAGTGTTGGAGGTGGACTCAGTCCTGGTGGATCGAAATCAAGCCATCGAGATAGTGCTTATCGGTTCGTTAAAACGGAAAACCCAGTTGGACATGATAATGAAGCAAATCGGAAAAATGCCGTTCGATCAAGTCGTGGCGGCGATTATGAATAATGTTGTTAATGTTACTTGAAAAATCATCAACTATTATCTCCGGTAAATAATATAAGATAGATAATCCAATTCCGGAGTAATAAATATGGGGGTGAGTATGTTTGCACCGTTTAAAGAAAATTGGGCCCAAAAAGTTTCACCGCTGTTAAAAAATAAAAATTTCGAGAAAGATGGGGAAGAAACCTGTCGGTTAATTCTGGAAACGGTTAACAGAGGTGGGGATAAAGCGATACCGCTAATTGAAGAGCTTGGTGGAAAAATCCGGCGGGAAATCAATCTGATACCATCTTTGAACGTCGAAATACCTGCCCGAGCCTTGCCCGAGTTGGCTCAATCGGGTTATGTACTGCGAATATGGCAGGATACTGACATATGGAATGTCATGGATAAGGTGCTTGAGACCACGGGTAGTGGGGTCGCTCAAGATTCGGGGTATACGGGTAAAGGAGTGGTAGTCGCTGTTCTTGATACCGGGATTGATCCGCATGATGATTTACTAACTCCTGATAACCATATTTTGGCTTGGAATGATATCGTCAACGATAAAACTTTCCTATACGACGATCATGGTCATGGCACGGCTATAGCCGGAGTTATCGCCGGGAACGGTATTTCTTCGGATGGAAAATACAAAGGGATGGCGCCGGATGCGAGACTGGTAGGGGTTAAAGTATTGGACCGGGAGGGAAGGGGCCGGGTTTCCGATCTGATTTCCGGTTTGGAATGGTGTCTGGCAAATCAATCTACTTTGAATATCAAGGTGGTGAACCTATCGATCGGCACCGTTTTTCAAGGTCCTTATTTCAGAGATCCTTTGTTCAGAAGCTTTGCCAGGATTTGGGATAATAATATTATTATTTGTATGGCGGATGCAAGCCAAGGCCTTAAATATTTGAGGGACGGTTACGCAAAAACAAACTTTAAACCGGGGCGTTTTTTGATTACTGTCGGAAATTATAATGAAGAACTTATTATTACAGTGAATGATAACCGGTTAGTGCCGGTTAATCATGAATATTCAATACCGGACTTGGTTGCTCCCGGTTCAGGAGTTATTTCCCTGAAAACCGGCGGTGGATATGACACTTTCAGCGGCGGTTCCATGGCTACCGCTATTGTTACGGGAGGTATCGCCCAGCTAATTCAGAGATGGCCGCATTTATATCCTGACCAAATCAAATTTTTATTACTTAGAACGGCTAAAGATATCGGTTTGGGGACTAAACTTCAGGGGGCGGGCTTGATTGATTTGTTCAAGGCCTTGCGAGTTCGTAAAACGCAAAAGTCACAGGATTTTGAACCGGTACCGGTTCAAAACCCGGACAATGATATGCTTAATATGGCGCTGAATTTGCTGGGAACCGCCCCCGGCAATTCCCAGACGAACAATAATGGAATGATGTTGAAAACTATTTTGGATTTATTGGCTAATCATTTAAAAACTAATAAGAGAGATTGATTGGGGCAATCCCTGAAAATGGTTCGCGGTATCCGGTAAATCGCTGCTTTCATTAACGGTATCTTATCAGGAAACTGATGAGAAAAACCGACAGCAGTGCAATTGCCAGGGAATTCAAGCAAGGCTTGGCTGATAAACGGCTGCTGCCGGGATTTGGATTGACTGTATTATTGGGATTAACAGTTTCTTGGGTATTGGAAGCACTTTTCATAAACGCCGGTAATACGGGACCCGCGGCATTGATTCCTTTTATCAGCTGATTCACCGGTTCAAGCAAATTCCGTAGATTCGATATATTCATTCCCGGCCTGGTATCCATTTGTTTGGCGGCACTGGCGATGAAATCCAGCCATTTTTCGGCTGAGGAATCGCTTTCCGATAATTTGATGACCTCCGCTAACACGGAGTTTATTTTTTTTATCCATTCGAAGTTTGGCATTGCCGGTTTCTCCTTGTGATTGTTTCTATACTTTATGAATTGCGGCCTGAAAAAGCACACGGGCTTACGGAACTATTTAGGGTTTATTCCGATAATTCATTACGGCATGGTATTTTTGTACTCGAGTAAAAATCAGGTACGCTTTATTCAGCGGTCCTCCTTCGCCACATCCATCGGCGTGCCGGGCCTGAAGTATGTTAACATGAAGTATGTTAACATATAGT